>NZ_JAUBRH010000094.1:0-15842 GCF_036701775.1 Microcoleus sp. N9_A2
GGGAGGGGAGAGCGGCGACGCTCGAACCTTACCCGACGAGGGAGATACGGCGACGTATGCTCTCTTACCCGACAGTCGCAAGCACGGTTTTGTAGGAGAGATGGTAGAGGACACTCTGCCATCGACTCTCTAACAGCATCGGAATAGTAAAATCCAGTCAACACTCAACAATCACAGATGGTGCAACCAACCGGAATCCATCTAATTCATCTGCGTTAATCTGTGTTAATCTGCCTATATCTGCGGTCAAAAAAGAGAATTTATTCACCGCAGATAACAAGGGATTGACGCTGATTCACGCGCTTGTCGAGAATAGAGATAGGAATAATTCCGATTCTAACAGATTTGATATGAAAGGCTTATTGAAAAGGGTGCACTATAGAAGTTACTACAAACTTTTTTTACCACCGGAAATTTCAATCATCAAAAATATCCAACTGTTCGCCCTCAGACTCTTTTTTGCCATCTTTTTTAACACCCTTTCGTAGCCCGATCGCAATTTTGCTATGTTTCTCAATCTGCTTCATCACCTGTCTCGCCCGGTCAATCACCGACGGCGGTAAACCGGCCAATCTGCCCGCTTCAATTCCGTAAGATTTGTCAGCACCTCCCGGCTGAACTTGGTGCAAAAATACGATTTGATCCGGCAATTCTTTCACTGTCACCTGATAATTTGCGACATTATCCAAAATAGAAGCTAACTCATTTAATTCGTGATAGTGAGTCGCAAAAATTGTCCGCGCCCGAATCTCGCTGGCTAAATATTCTGCCACAGACCAAGCAATCGAAAGTCCGTCAAAAGTTGCCGTTCCCCTGCCAATTTCATCTAACAAAACCAATGATTGCGGCGTCGCGTGATTGAGAATATTGGCAGTTTCGTTCATTTCCACCATAAACGTAGACTGACCCGTTGCCAAATCATCTACTGCGCCGACGCGGGTAAAAATGCGATCGCAAATTCCCAAAGTCGCAGCTTTCGCCGGCACAAAACTGCCCATCTGCGCCATTAACTGGATCAAACCCACCTGCCGCAAGTAGCAGCTTTTCCCACTAGCATTCGGCCCCGTTAAAATTATTAAATCGGGGCGATTTAGCGATGCTTCCCGACCCAAAAAAGCCGAATTCGGAACAAAAAATCCCGGCGGCAAAGACTTTTCCACCACAGGATGACAACCTTCAATAATTTTAATTTCCCGACTTTCTGTCATAGTCGGGCGGCAGTAATTCTGGTAAACTGCTACTTCTGCTAAACCGCACAAAATATCCGCCGCCGCCACGGCGCGGGAAACGTTGCGAATAATTTCGGCGTGTTCTCCTACCTCCGATCGCACTTTTGCAAAAATATCGTATTCCAACTGATTTAAATCTTCCCGCGCCGTCAGAATCCGCACTTCTCTTTCTTTTAATTCTTCAGTGCTGTAGCGTTCTTCATTGGTGAGAGTTTGCTTACGGGTGTAGTCGTTCGGCACTTGGTCTACTTTCGATTTTGTAATGCTGATGTAATAACCGAAAGCTTTATTGTAGCCAACTTTTAAATTAGAAATTCCGGTGCGTTTTCTCTCGGTTGCTTCTAAATTAGCAATCCATTCTTGGTCTGCTGACGCAGTGTGGCGCATTTCATCTAGCATGGGATTGATTCCCGATCGAATCAAACCTCCTTCTTTTAAATGAATCGGCGGTTCATCAACTAAATGAGCGTGAATTTTACTTGCTAATTCTTCTAAAATTGGCGGTACATTTTGCAGGGCTTTCAAATAAGGCGAGATCCCTTGGGCTGCGATCGAGGCTAATTCCGGCAATTTCGAGAGAGAATCTGCTAAAGCGACTAAATCCCGCGCGCTAGCTGTTCCAGAACCGGCGCGCCCTGTCAGTCTTTCGATGTCGTAAATTTGGCGCAGCAACTGCTGCAAATCTTGGCGGAGGGCGTTATTTTCTACTAATTCTTGAATCGTGTCGTGTCGGGCGCAAATGCCTTTAATGTTGAGCAAAGGTTGCAGCACCCAGCGGCGCAAAGCGCGGCCTCCCATTGCGGTGCTGGTTTTGTCTATAGCCCACAGCAGCGAACCATGAAAAACCCCATCTCTCACTGTTTGAGTAATTTCGAGATTGCGCCTGGTTTGGTAGTCGAGTATGAGAAAGTCGGTGAGTGTGTAAGTGTGCAATCTTTGCAGAGCAACTGCTTTTTCCTTTTGGGTTTCTTCGAGATATTGCAGCAAACCGCCGGCGGCGCGCACTGCGAAGGAAAGGTGTCCGCATCCCATGCCTTCGAGCGATCGCACTTTGAACTTTTGCAGGATTCTCTGTTTTGCTTCGGACAAAGTAAACGGAATTTGCGATCGCAAAGAATAGCAAAACGAAGTCGGCAAACAATCGGGTAAATGCTCTGATTTCTCTCCGGGCCTCAACATCGTCACCAAATCCGGCGCATTAGTTAGCACCACATTAGTTGGAACCAGCACTTCCGAAGGCTGCAAGCGCAGCAATTCTAGAGTTAATTGTTCTAAACTGTCTGCTTGGGTAGTAACGAATTCTCCCGTAGAAATATCTGTATAAGCTAATCCCCAATGTTCCCCAGCGATGACGACTGCTGCTAAAAAATTATTTTGTCTGGGTTTGAGCATTCCATCATCCGTCAAAGTTCCGGGAGTGAGAATGCGGGTAATTTCTCGCTTGACTTGGCGACCTTCACGGGCGGCAATCGAAGCATCTTCAACTTGGTCGCAAACTACCACAGCATACCCTTTTTCTACTAACTGAGAACTGTAGCGGTCGAGGGCGTGGTGCGGCACTCCTGTCATCGGCACTCTACCGATTTCTTTGCCGCTTTCTTTGCTAGTACAAACAAGTTCTAATTCCCGCGAAATTGTCACGGCATCTTGGAAAAAACACTCAAAAAAATCTCCGACTCGAAACAATAAAAGTGCGTGGGGATACTGTTCTTTCACTTCCACATACCGCTGCATCATCGGAGTTAGCTTGGTGAATTCTAGTAGGCGGTGGTCGGCATTGCGGATGTTGGGTTGATTGGGGTCTGTTGGGGTAGATGCAGTGTAAGGCATAAAAGGCGATCGATAAATTTTAATCTTTAACAACTTTAGCGCAAGCTCGGCTTTTAGCTATAACTAATGATACAATTTTTGACGATTAATCCTCCTTAAGCAGGGTGCGTGATTCTCAAGATTTGGGCGGAGTGTTTAGCTATACAAAAGTCACGCACCCTACTTAATAATCGATAAACCCGCTTTTACTTGAGAAGTTTTCGGTCGCTGCTTATCTAATGTGAGCCAAGTTTTCGCACTCAGTGAGAAAAATGCAAAAATATTATTGATTGTGAGAGGCGAGCGCGCGGCGATCGCCGCGCGCTCCCTCAGCCATGTCGCTGTTAGCTGTTGGCGGTTAACAGAAGAATGTGAAATCCCCTGCAATTTAGTCTGGATAAGCTCTACCTTTTTTGTTATTGAAAACAACCGAAAGATAGATTTATAAATTATACCTCGGATAGAGAGAGAATATATTTTATATGCTTAAAATTAAAACATCCAAGCAGGTAATTTATCGGCGTAGTAAATTTAAGATTTAGAATCAAAAATCTGCTAGCTAGTAGTTAACTAGAGGAAAACGAACTAATGAAAGCTCTTTGCTGGCACGGAGCAAATGATGTGCGAGTTGATAATGTACCAGACCCAACAATTATCAATCCGCGCGATGCGATAGTTAAAATCACGTCTACAGCAATCTGTGGCTCTGATTTGCACCTCTATAACGGCTTCATCCCGACAATGCAATCGGGCGACATCATGGGCCACGAATTCATGGGGGAAGTAGTCGAACTCGGCAGCGAAGTTAAGAACTTGAAAAAGGGTGATCGCGTTGTAATTCCTTTTACGATTTCTTGCGGCAGTTGTTTCTTTTGCAACAAGGACTTGTGGTCGCTGTGCGATAACTCGAACCCGAATGCGGCCTTGGCTGAAAAAATCTACGGTCATTCACCGGCGGGACTGTTTGGCTACTCTCATTTAACGGGTGGCTATGCAGGAGGTCAAGCAGAATACGCGCGGGTTCCGTTTGCAGATGTCGGCCCTTTAAAAATTCCAGACGGACTTTCTGACGAACAAGTATTGTTCCTCACTGATATCTTTCCCACCGGTTATATGGCGGCCGAAAACTGCAATATTCAGCCGGGAGATACTGTTGGTATTTGGGGATGCGGCCCAGTCGGACAATTTGCGATCAGAAGTGCGTTTATGCTGGGGGCCGATCGAGTAATTGCGATCGACAGAGTACCGGAACGCTTGCAAATGGCGGCCGCGGCTGGGGCTGAAATCATCAACTACGAAGAAATGGACGCGGGGGAAGCCGTCACCGAAATGACGGGGGGACGCGGGCCAGACGCTTGTATCGACGCGGTGGGAATGGAAGCCCACGGTACCGGTTTCGATGCTTTGTACGACAAAGCCAAGCAAGCTGTGCGCTTGGAGAGCGATCGGCCTACCGCGCTGCGACAAGTAATCCTCGCCTGTCGCAAAGGCGGCACAGTCTCAATTCCCGGCGTTTACGGCGGTTTTGTTGACAAAGTGCCCCTAGGTGCAGCTTTCAACAAAGGCTTGACCATGAAAATGGGACAGACGCACGTTCACCGCTATTTGCGCCCTTTGCTCGATCGGGTTCAAAAAGGCGAAATTGACCCCTCATTCGTGATTACGCACCGAATGAAATTGGATGAAGCGCCCCACGCTTACGAGATTTTCCTAAAGAAAAAAGACAACTGCATCAAAGTTGTCCTCACACCCTAACTCACCATTAATTGACAAGGAGAAACTATGCTTTTACAAGAAAAAGAATCCGGCGACTTGGTAGAAATCCTCGATATCGAGACTTTAGTCAGCCCTAGCAAGAATAAAGTATCTGGACGGATTCAAGCAGGTGAAGAAGAGCAAGACCCGGCAAATTTTGAGAAGGCTAAATTAGTTTTCCCCTCGGGCGAAGTCCTGCCGCGCTGTTGGATTGAGGAAAATTATAAAACTCATTGATTCAAGGGAAACCCTCAACCTAATACCCAGAGCCCCGACTTCTTAAAGAAGTCGGGGCTCTAACAGTTTTAGGTAAAAAGGGAGATTAATTGTTAACGATCCACTCGACTTGATGTGCTTCTGTGATGTCTGGAATATCCAGTCGCGCAGCTAACTTGCGAATGACTGCTTCCGGTACTGTTGCTGTGCGCGATCGATTCCGCTGCAATACTTCATCCAAAGGAACTTCCAGGTAAACAATGCGAATTCGCGCTTGATAGCCTGCAAAAAAATTAATTAATTGCTGGCGCATTTGTTTAGTAGTGTTGGTAGCATTCCAGATAAAAGAACGACCCACTCTCATATATTCCCGCGATCTATTTTTGGCTTCCATTATTACATTGCCGGGAGTTTCATCTGGAGGGACATTCATCTCTTTTCGCAGTGCATCCAGCGAGATTACCGGCAAATCTGGAAGATTTTCCCGAATCCAATAATCTTTGCCACTTCCTGGCAAGCCAGACATCAAAATTACTTCGCATTTAGTGTCGTCAAATGCTTCGTAATCCGGGTTGCCGTTCTCTTTGCGGAAGTAGATAAATCGGCTGTGGGCGGAGGGGAATTGTCGGGGAGAATTCAAGCAATTATTTTCTTGACAAAACTCCCGAAATAGTTGTATTTTATCGAGCAATTCCTGTTTGTCGCCGCACTCTCGCCCGCGCACGTCTGCTTCGGCTAAAAGTGCGAGAAAATCGCAGCGGACAGCTTGACTAACTTTAATTACAGACTGCTGCGGGTTGGGTTTGTCCAGCAGCCAGATGGGTAAACTGCCAAATTTGACGATCGCCACCACTGTTTCCCGAATCTCAAACTGCACTGGCCGCTCGAATTGAGATAAAATTTTTCTCACCATTCTCGCACCTTGGCGGGCGTGACCTTTTGAGCTAATTCTGCCGTCGGCTTCTATTTTTGTAAAAGCCGGTTTTGCGACATCGTGGAGCAAAGCGGCGGCAAAAAGCATCGATCGTTCTTGCAGGGGAAGCTGCCGCCAATTCGGAGAAGATATTAAGGCTTCGCAGACCATTTTGGTGTGAATTAAAACATCTCCCTCAGCGTGATAAATCGGGTCTTGCTGACATCCTTCTAAGTTTTGAATCCAGTCGAAATGCGTTTGAATACCGTCCCAATCCAGGAACCAATCGGGCGATTCTGGACAAAAGGGAAAAGTCCAAGTTGGCGAGGGCGATAATAGTGTATTCATAAATTCACCTGCAGGTTAACTAAAATTAAATAAATCCGTGCCGGGACGCAAAATATTAGGTACAATGGGACGATTCAGCCAATGTCCCTCCGCATTTTTAATCGCGGTCAAAAAGCTGGCACGCACGTATTTGTAACGCGCCTTTACTATGCCATCTTCTTCGACTTTAATGTATAGACCCTCCATGCGATCGCTCTTATCAGTTTCTTTCAAACACCGATCCTCATCCCATCCCAATTCCCGACACTGCAAAACTAACCGTTCCAAATGTCCCGGCAAAATAAAATTAGATTTATCCATCAACTGCATCATTTGCTTCGGCGATTTCAAAACTCCTGAAAACAGCACGGGAACTGATACTAACGGCAATCCGCTTAACAACTGGCGGCGGGCTTCGGTGCTCAAAAATTGATTTTTTTCTAAGTCCAGCACGTCGTATTCCATAAAATAGTGCGGCAAAAAATCATAAAAAACAGTGTGTTTGGCATAAAGCCATTCGCCGTACAAGATATAACGATTTCCCAGCACTTTTCCCAGAGTTCCGCTGAGACTGAAACCCCACTGTTTGAACAAATTAAAATGTTTTTCTCTCGGCCCGCCGGTGAGATAGTGGCCGCGGCTTTGCAGCAGCATTTGCCCGTCTGGTGCGAAGCTGATGCCCGTATTTGCGCCGTCTACCTTTTCTTCGATGATTAAAGGGCGATCGGCAATAGCGCTAAACGGCACGCTGTCAAGGTCTTCGTCACCAGGCCCGAAACGCGAACCTTCGATATGATAAGTTCTGGGATATTTAATAATTGCCATAATCAACCGATTTTAGATTTTAGATTTTGGATTTTTAAGGCGAAACCATCCATTTTATATTTTATATTTTATATTTTATATTTTTAGAGGCGCATTCATTCAATTAAGCATTATAATAGATTTATCACAAAGGAGCGTGTTAAATTGAAAAATCAAAATTTCCAGAGCCTATCATCAGCACTCGCTGGCATTCTATTAGTAGTCGCGCTGCTCCTCGGCTTCAACTCTTTTGTTGTCATCAATCCAGGTGAAGCAGGAGTAGTTAGCATTTTAGGAAAAGCCACAGATGGAGCCTTGTTAGAGGGATTTCACTTCAGACCACCGCTGATATCTAAGGTAGATGTGTACGACGTAACCGTGCAAAAATTTGAAGTACCCGCCCAGAGTGCGACTAAAGACCTTCAGGATTTAAATGCGAGTTTTGCCATCAACTTTCGCCTCGATCCTACGAGAATAGTTGATGTTAGAAGAACTCAGGGAACCTTGGAAAATATAGTATCAAAAATTATTGCTCCGCAGACCCAAGAAGCATTTAAAACAGCAGCAGCTTTGAGAACCGCCGAACAATCTATTACTCAAAGAAGCGAACTGAAAAAAGACTTTGATGCTGCACTGAAGGAACGGCTGTCAAAATATGATGTAATCGTGCTTGACACCAGCGTTGTCAACATTCGATTCTCCACAGATTTTGCCAAAGCAGTTGAAGAGAAACAGGTTGCCGAACAGCGGGCGCAAAGGGCTGTGTATGTTGCTCAAGAAGCCGAACAACAAGCTCAAGCTGACATTAACCGCGCTCAAGGTAGGGCAGAAGCTCAAAGACTTTTGGCTGAAACTTTGAAGGCTCAAGGCGGCCAGTTAGTGCTGCAAAAAGAGGCGATCGAAGCTTGGAGAAACGGTGGCGCTCAGATGCCTAAAGTGCTGGTCATGGGCAGCGGTTCGAGTCGGGTTCCTTTCATTTTCAATATGAATGATTTTGAGGAAGAAACCAATCGCCCAAATGTTACCAACAATTAAAATATGACTGACGGTAACAAACCCGGTTGCCTCAAAAAGCGCGCAGAAGTCCTACGAGAGTTGTTCGAGTATGCTACACTTCTGAAAGTCAAAATATAGCGACAGCTTGAAACCTGTCGCTATAAAAGCGAAGTCCGCAATTAAAAAGCGGGCAGTACAGTCATTTTAGAAAGCAAGGAGAAATCATGACCAAGGCTATTATGGAAACCGACAAAGGTACTATCAACTTGGAACTGTTCGATGCAGATGCGCCGAATACAGTGAAGAATTTTGTTGACTTGGCGGAAAAAGGTTTTTACGACGGACTATTGTTTCATCGAGTCATTCCTAACTTTATGATTCAAGGTGGCTGTCCCAAAGGTAATGGAACTGCCGGCCCAGGCTACAAAATTAAGTGTGAAATCAACTCGCATAAACATTTGGCAGGAACTTTATCGATGGCTCACGCAGGCCGCGATACAGGTGGCAGCCAATTCTTTATTTGCCATTCTCCCCAGTCTCATTTGGATGGAGTTCACACAACTTTTGGCCAAACAGATGATATGTCTGTCGTGAATGCAATCCGCCAAGGCGACAAGATTATTTCACTCAAAATCGAGCATTAATTTTCAGTAATTGGCGTTTGTAGTAAGGACTTTCGTCCTTATTGCAAACAAAAATTTTTCAAATTAGTATTTTCACAACATACAACAACTTCTACAGGAAAGAAAAATTTTCTGATTCAAGCGGACTTTATTAACGGATCATTCATCTTCTACAGAAATTTCTAATAGTTCAATTTTTATACTTTCTTCCTCATCTTCATAATTAAATTCCAATCTGCTCAACTTAATAATTTCGCTCAATATATTACTTAAATATCCTTGGGCTACAGCTTGTTCAAATCTTTCTATCAGGATAGGAACATTGATTATTTCCTCGATACATTCCATATACTGCGATACTATAGCATTGATTGCATACTGCTTTCGAGCTTGTGCTTCAATCTTTGATTTAATTTCAATATCTGAATCTAAAGATTTAACTACAAATGTGATCGGATACCTTTCAATTTTATCAATGTCGAGGAAATATTTATTCACATCTACAGTTTCTGTCACCTGAAAAAAGCGTCCGAGGGGTTTCATTACAAAGTCAATCCCTCCATCGTTCGCATTTGTCCTACCTGTTTTAAATAGCTTTAAATTTTCTGACTGGAGTTTGTCTAGTTCATAGCCCCAATAAATAACTCGGTCGTTGTAGTAGTATTTTAATATACTGTAGCTGACTATCTCGAAGATTCGAGCATCTACAGTTGGCGCTACCATTTGTTTAATGAATTCTCTGACTTGCTCCTCTGTCAATCTTTGAGCATCTTTACAAAGTTGAATAAACTTTTCAAAGCTATCTCTCTTAGCTTCCACGTAAGCATCAATTATATCGATTACTGTTTGTGCTATATTATGTTCTTTCTCATTAATTTTAACTTTTAATAAATTTTCGTTAAACCAATACCTATTATTTTTCTGATTTCTCAAAATTGGGATGAACTCACAAGTGGGAAAATATTTTTTAAATTCTTCATTCATTCTATGGTTCAAGCCATGATTTTGAAGCTTTTGGCCGAAGGGTAATTCACGTTGTCTCTTAAAAATATTTGTATACACTGCACCTTCATAATCAGAATACATCCCTATTTGATGAAAGTTATTCAAAATATAGTCTTCAACTAAAACATAAATCGCGTATAAATTGGCAAAACTTCCTCTAGATTTTGAACCTTTATTAGCCGATTTAGTCTTGATATTCAAATATCCAATTAACTGGCTTTCGGTAAATATTTGTTTGCCAATTTCGGGAAACTGCTCCTCTAAAATTTTATTAATGATTTTTGTGAATTCATGTTCCATTTTGCTCAGAGTTGTAAGTTTAATGTTAGCTGCTTTGGCGAAATTTCACCGGAGTTGACTTCAGACATCACACGCTCTTCACTATTATCCTGGGTAATTTCCAGCCTCCGCAATCCTATTTGTAGATACTTTTCTTGCAATTCTATGCCAATTGACTTTCTTTTAAGTTGCTTGGCAACAAATGATGTTGTAAAAGTCCCTGAAAATATATCTAGTACAACGTCGCCCTCATTACTACTTGCTTTGATAATTCTTTCTAACAACAATGTTGGTTTTTGAGTAGGATGCTCCTCATACTCAGGCATACGATATCTAACTCTCGAAAACTCCCAGACGTTACCTGGAACTTTTTGAGAATTATATACTGATGGTGTAGACTTGCGATAGTCAATTAGTTTTCTCACAGCTCCGGTTTTTGCCTCTACCAGAATATCTGAGGAATTAAATGTATAATTTCTTTTGTCTTTGACGCAATATAAAATCGGTTCGTACAGAGAACCATAATATTTTTTTGCTTGTACGCCCGAACTGTCATAATACCACACTATTCTAGCAAGAACTGTTAAGCGATCGCGCAAATACAAATCAAAGTATGGCATACTTTGAGTAGATGCCATCAGATACAAACTGCCGTTATGCTTGAGTTTATTAATACATAAATTCAACCATTTATAACTCCATTCTAAATAATCGCTTTCCAATTCCCATTTGTCTTTAAAACCATTAAAATTTTTGCCGATATTATAGGGAGGATCGGCAAAAATTAAATCAATAGAGTTGTCTTTTACTTGACTTTCCAGCACTTCTAAGACATCTCCTAAAAAGAGCTTGTGTCCGTCAATTTCAAAAAATTTCATTCATCCTAACCTGTTCCAATTACTATTAGCTTGTGCCAAGGGCAAAAAAAGATATTTTACACATATTCAATACAGTTCATACTTGAGCAAAGTACAGGGAATCGAGCCATTGAAAACCGGAATCCGCTTTGATGTCCTGAGTCCAACTTGTTTCCCCAACTCCTTATTTCCGGTCAAAATAAACGCATTCCAACCTTTAAAACGCTGCTTGAAAATATCGCCCAACATCTTGTACAAATCTCCCAATTCGCTGGCATCTCCCAGCCGCTCTCCGTAGGGAGGATTGCAAATCAGCACGCCTCTGTCTGTGGGTGCTTCCAACTCGGATAACTCGGTACGAGCAAACTTAATTTTACCGGCAATACCTGCTTGCTGCGCGTTAGTGCGAGCTTGATCTAACATATCAGAATCGCGATCGCACCCAGCAATCATTTCTGGAAGCTCTGGCAATTCGCTGCTCTCTGCTTCGGCCCACAATTTATCCCACAAAGGCTCGTCAAAGTCCCGCCACGTCATAAATCCAAACTTTTCTCGAAACAATCCCGGTGCAATATTCAAGGCTTTTAAACTCGCTTCCAAAGGCAAAGTTCCCGAACCGCACATCGGGTCTAAAAATGGCAAATCTGGTGTCCATTCTGCCATTTCTAACAACGCCGCAGCGAGGGTTTCTTTGAGAGGAGCAAGCCCCATTGCCGGCCGGTATCCCCGCCGGTGCAAACTGCCACCAGAGCTGTCTAAACTCAAAATAGCGCGGTCTCGATGGATGTGAAGGTTAATTAGTAAGTCGGGACTTTCGACATCAACACTAGAACGCTTGTTAAATTGGTGGCGCTGTTGGTCGGCGATCGCATTTTTGACCTGCAAAGCTGTAAAGTGTGTGTGGTTCAACTTATCGTTGCCACCTGTACAGTTGACTGCTAAGGTATTATCAGGATTTAGATATTCGTCCCAAGGGATTTTCTGCACTTCGCGGTAGAGCATATCTGAGTCGTAACACCGGAATTCGGCTATGGGAACAAGCACTCGAAAAATTGTTCTCGACCACAGATTGACGCGGTACAATAAAGCGCGATCGCCCGCAAAGTAAACTCCTGTAAAATCGGGTTTGACATCCTGCGCGCCTAGGCTTTCTAATTCTTGGGCGGCAATTGTTTCTAAACCGCGCGCAACTGTAGCAAAATATTGATTCATTGATAATTACGAAGGAAGAAGGAAGAAGGAAGAAGAAGTAAGAAGGAAGAAGGAAGAGGGAACCAACAGCTATCTGTGTATCCGTGACTTCTGGATCGTGAAGAAAGTTAATTGGGAACTACTTATGCTTCATTTGTCTTTCTCGATCGCCCTTCATTTAGATAGTAGCTCGTTTTCATCCTAACTCTCACAAACAATACTCTACCTTAAGGTAGATGCTGGAGATCAAAAAACTGCTACCTTACAGGATAATTTCTCAACAGGCGATCGCCCGCCTAGTCCTGTAGTTAAAAGGGCGATCGGGCGATCGCCCGATCGCTCAACCTCCAGAATCTAGCAGCAGAGCGGATTCGCGCTTAATTTTCACCAGGGTGAGCAACTGCTGCGAATTACCCTGGCGGTCTATTTATTGATAAGAATTCTTAACTACTTGCACAGTTTATTAACTTCATGTTAGGCTTCTAGTCAAAGTTGAGAATTCAAACCCTAACGTCACAGTCAGGGAAAATTTCAGCTAAATGGGTGTAATACAACAATTAGAGGCCATTATGTCAAAGCAAATCAACGGATCGGCTCTCAAACTGTCCCGCGCTAGCAAAATCCAAGTAGAAGTCAAGGAAATTGCCAAGCACGCCACAGCTAAAAACATCTCTTCTACCCTCAATGTTGATGCCGATGGTAGCGATGTTACCAACGAGTAATTGCAGGTTTTTCCGTTAGACTTCGCCTCCCCAAACAAGAAGTAATAGATTTTATTTTTTGATATCGGGAAGTCTGGAATAATTGAGGACAAGCGCAAAGTGTTGTCCTCAATTATTTAATTGCTAAAAGCTTATTGATAATATTTATCGTTTATTTTTAAAGTTTATGCGATCGCTCGCCAATCTCCTCAAACCATACAATCTCGAAGATTTTCTCAATAACAACTGGACAAACAAAGCAGTTGCGATTAAAAGTGAAGGCAAAAAAGACTTTGCACACCTATTTTCCTGGGAAAAACTCAACCACCTGCTCAACTTTTACCAATTAAAATATCCCGACATTCGGTTAGCAGTAAAAGGAAAAGTTCTCGACGAAAGCGAAAACGCCAATCTCATCAAATTGTGCCAATCGGGAGCAACTTTAATTATCAATCAAGTCCACAAACTAATACCAGAAATAGCTGAATTTGCAGCAGAATTAAAAGCAGAATTAGGTTATCCAAATCAAGTAAACGCCTATTGTTCCTGGCCGGAAAAACAGGGATTTTCGTCTCATTACGACACCCACGAAGTTTTTATATTGCAAACAGACGGAATCAAACAGTGGTACGTCTTTGCCGACACAATTAAATACCCGCTTACAGACCAAAAATCCTCGACATTTTCGCCGCCAGAAACCCCACCCTATTTAACCTGCACCTTGCACCCCGGCGACGTGCTTTACATACCGCGCGGACATTGGCATTATGCAATTGCTTCCGACGAACCATCGCTGCATTTAACATTAGGAATTCACTGCAAAACAGGAATTGACTTGTTAGAATGGTTGGTGGGCGAATTGCGACAACAATCAGAGTGGCGGCAAAGTTTACCGCTGCGAATAAATCAAGATTCAATCGATACAAGTGTAAATAATTTAATTGCCCAATTGCAGGGCTACGCAAACAGTAAAAATCTGGGAGAAGAGTACAGCAGCTACCTCGACAGTTTAGCAAAACCTGTAGCGAAATATTCTCTCCCTTCTCAAGCAGGGTTCAATATTTTTCCCTACGGCATTCAAACTAAATATAGAATTCCCAAAATTCAGCGGGTGAGAATTAGCGAATTGCCTGACGGGGACGGATACAAAATAGTTGTTGCAGGTAAAGAAGTATCTCTCAAAGGAGTAACGGATAAATTTACGGAGAATCTATTCAGTACAGAATTTTTTACAGGAGAAGATGTGATGGATTGGTTGCCGGATTGTGATTGGGAAATAGATGTAATGCCGCTTTTGTCGAGGCTAGTTGTTGAAGGAATTATTTTTGTTAGTTAAAACTATAGAAAAGTAATATCGCCTTTCAAGCTCTCATATGAGGTACTATTCGGCATAGGGCATAGGGCTATCCTCACCACGCTTGAGAACCGCTATAACTGCGATAATTTTGTTATTAAAATAGTAATTTATGAGACACAATGAGGTATAACATGACGAATAGTTTTTTTTGCGCCGATACTTCTAAATGCGTTGAAGAGGATATTATTGGTAGCGGTACTAATTACCAAACCTATATATTAATTGAATGTTGTTTGCCTTGGGAATCAGAAGCTTTTAATTCTCAGCAAATTCCCCAGAATCTAAGGGATTTAGTGAAGGAAGTAGAGCATTTAAAGCAAAAAATCAGATTTTTGTTAATCAATAGTGAATCAACTAAATTTGCTGATAGGCGCAAAATTTTGATTTACGACAATCAAAGCCAAGATGTTTTTGGCGGTTACGAAAAACACGAATTTAATGTGAATAACATTGAAGAAGTGGCGGGAATTGTCAAAAGCTATTTAGCTGGAGAAGTCCCGGATTGCGAAGTTGAAAATAACCCAAGTAGAGATATTTTGGTTTGCACTCACGGGAGTCACGATAGATGTTGCGCCAGATACGGCAATCCGTTTTATGCCCAAGCAAAAGCTGTGGTTTTCGAGTTAGAATTGAGTGATGTTCGTGTTTGGAAATCTAGCCACTTTGGGGGACACCGCATGGCACCGACTGCGATTGATTTACCTGATGGTAGATATTACGGAAATCTCGATCGCACTTCGTTCAAATCTATTCTAACGCGAACTGGTGATATTGAATGTTTGAATAAGGTTTATCGGGGTTCGGGAGTTTTGCCGAACGAAATTCAGGTTTTGGAACGAGAGTTAATCATCCGCTACGGTTGGGATTGGTTCAGCTACAAAGTTGCGGGCCGCATTGTTGAAAAATATCCAGAAAATGATGCTTTCTTGGCTGAAATTACCTTTGAGAAAGCGGACGGTACTTATAGTTATCGCGCTGATTTGGTGAAAGATGAAACCAAAACTGTTCGACTCAAAGGTTCTTGTGGTGCTCAAAAAGAGTCGGAATTTGTCAAGTATTTTGTAGAAAATCTCCATTTTTACTCGAAGAAGGAGGATTTGAAGTTTGTAGGCTACCCTCTTGTTTCGGTGCAAAAATTGGTGGAGACTATGTAAGATTTTGTCCTGTCGCGCATAATACATAGGCCAGGGCGGGTTTTTGAGATTGTCGGTTTTGGGCAAATATTTTTGGTGAACCCGCCCCTACAGGAATCATGATTGAATTTCTAACTGCATAAATATGTGCGGAATCCCCAGGAAATCGGAGGGATTACCTTCTTCGGTAAATCCGATTCTTTGATAGAATTTAATGGCGTTAATTCGAGATTTAAGTCTTAAAGTTTTTAGATTTTTTGCTTGAGCTTTGACGATTAAGTTTTTAATTAATTGAGTGCCGATTCCCTGATTTTGAAATTCAGGAAGTACCGCAACGTAGCTGATGTTTCCTAGTCCTGGGGATGATTCGCGCAGTCGGGCTGAAGCAATGATTTTGCGATCGCACATTCCAATTAAATGAAAAGCAGTATCTTCGTGACTATCCCTTTCGCTGCCCTTTTCCATCCCTAGGGGCGATCGCAAAACCAACCACCGCTGGTAAAACATCTCTTCTAATTCTTGTGCGTTTTCAACCGGACGTATATCTATTTGAGGCATTTTTTGATTAAATTACTGTAGTTTAGACTAACCAAAGATGAGAACGGTGGCAAAAGAAGAACTAGAGCCACCGCGCTAGGAGAGAATGA
>NZ_JAUBRH010000095.1:0-15813 GCF_036701775.1 Microcoleus sp. N9_A2
CTAATAGAGTTTTGTCTTGTTGTTGAGTCAGGAATACCCTTAATCTAGCGCCCATATATTGAGTTACCTCAGTAAATGTCTTCTCTTTCTTTACTTATTTTAACATAGTTCGGTTTTTTGGCGCCGACCTACTTAACGCTAGGTTTTCAGCTTCCGTGACCCCATCATGTTTTTTAGCAATGATGTGTTCCATTTCAAAGGCAAAGAGTGAAGCCTTTTGGGGAAATCGACAATACTCGCATTGCTCTCCGGCGCGTTGGGTCACGACGCGACGCAGAGTGGCTGGTACATAACTCATGCTTCTGTCTGTAAGCGTTTGTAGGCGTGAGCTTTGGCTAAACGCACCCAATGTTCTAACAGCAAATAGCGATCGAGTTCGACTTCCTCTCTGGCCGAAATAGTGCCGGATTTATTGCGATCGAGAAGTTCGCTCATGCGGGCTTGCAACGCAGGTGTGGGGCGGATTGCGAGGATTTCTTCTGGGCTGGGTTGACTCGCTAGCAGTTCGACGATTTGGCGATCGTCTTGGTAGGGGATGGTTTCTGCGGGGGCGAGTTCCCGAAGTGCGCGATCCAGGGCTTCCGGGAGACGATCGCCCAATTGTTGCAGTTTTTCGCCAAGGATCTCGGGAACTTCTAGGATAATTTGCATTAGTGCTGATGTGAGGATGGGAATTCCCTTGATTGTAACAAACGGAAAAAATGCCGTTAACTTAAATCCCGATCGGGGATTGAAACTGCATAGCCCGGTATTTGCACAGTTGTTCACAAAGGAGATAACTGGCGAATTTGCCCGTTGTAATCGACTCTCACCCTCCCATCTTGGGAAACCGTAACAACAGTTTCTACCGTATAGACAGACGAACCCGGCTTGTTACCCTTAAAAGTAAAAGTCCAAGTTCCATCACCATTGTCAACAAACGGCGATTCCTTAGAAGTACCGTGCATAGAAGCTTCAGCTCGATAGTTGCCTAAACCCCCATTAGCAATTTCTGCTGCTTGACGAGCTAAGTTTTTTGCCCGATTGAGTTCGATATTATTGTTAATCATTCTCACGCCGTCGGTCTCATATTCAGGAGCCGGATTAGCATTACTCAAGGTGGGGGAGACTCCAACGGCTAAAGTTGAGAGCGCTATCAGACAAGCAAATCGGATGTTTAGTTTCATCATACAAACTGATTTATAGTTTGATAAAGTCTACGAGACTTGCCCGAAAAAACCCGGTTGAATTTTCAATTTTTAATTTTCACTTGTGAATCGGCTGGCGTTTCCCCACCGTTCAAATAGCGGTAACTCATCCGAGAAATATCCCGAATTAATGTTTGAGCTGGCTTCTCGGTTTCCGGCGAATGTTTCACCATCACCGCCAGCAAATAACGCTTACCGTTTGGCAAATCCACCATCCCCGCATCCGCAAGCATTGTATTAATATTTCCGGTTTTGTGAGCAATAACTGAACCCTCGCCCAAACCTCTCGGCAGCAAAGAATCGTTTTTAGTTTGGCGCATGATTTGCAAAATGCGATCGCGCGATTTGACCGAAACCAAATTTCCGCGATCCACCTGGGCTATGATATTAATCAAATCCTGCGGACTGGTAGTATTAGTTCCCTCCAAATCCGGCAAATTATTGCGGAGAACCGTCGCCCTCAAACCCCAATTTGCAAATTGCTGGTTCAAAACATCAGCACCTCCCAACAACTCAATCATCATATTTGTCGCCGTATTGTCGCTGACAACAATCATTTTTCGGGCAACTTCCAAAGCCGAATACTTCTTTCCCGGAGAGTCGTCTTGCATCTCTCCAGAACCGCCGACAATGTGTTCCGACTTCAGCGTCAGCATCTGATCTAACTGCACTTTGCCCTCATCTACTGCTTGGAAAAAAGCTACTAAAATTGGTACTTTAATTGTGCTAGCTGAAGCAAAAGCAGTATCGCCATTAAAATTTAGGTAGCTTCCAGTATCTAAATCGACTAGAAATATTCCGGCTGTCAAACTAGGATTTTCTGTTGCTAAAACCTGAACTTGGGTTTTCAAAGCGGCTAATTCTTGATTCAGTTGCAGCACTTCTGGAGTTGCGGGTGCTGCAGATGCGCTATCGGCTGGGTTTTTCTGCCCTGCGGTGGTTTGTTCTTCTGCCGCTACAGTGGATGCTCGACTCACAGCATTTACCACAGACAACAGCGTACCGCAAATCACCGCTATCCCAACTCCCAAAATCAGCAACCGAGTAGCGTACACCAACGGCGGCACGCTCCGAGGTGCAGACCGTTTACCCGGTCTCTGACTCGCTTGTGGGCGTGGTTTAGGCACGGGGGGTTTTTTGGCATCTGCGGGGATTACCGTGTCTGGAATGCGAGCTGGGGGCGAACTGGGACGACTTCCACGGGTGGTAGGGGGAGTGGCAGTTGGGAGCTGGCTTTTGGGATTGCTGGCGATCGAGCTCACATTTTCCCGCTCCCGATTCGGGTCAGGAAACTCGAACATATCGACAGCAGCGAGGCCTTTTTTGCGCGGTTGGCGTGTCTTCGACTGCGTAGTTTTGCTGGTTCGGGGTTTTCTGGGGTTAATTGCCGATCGGGGATCGGATAAAAAGTCTTGTGTAGTAAATTCTTCCGAAGATGTGGGAGAATTGGCTCCAATTCTGCTGCCGCGGCCCTGTTGCGGTGGCAAAGTCGCAGGTTCGGGCGATCGAATTTCTGAATTGCCGTTTTTCGGTTGCGGAGGGCGGCGGCGGCCCGAGTTGCCAGACTGACTTGCTTTGCCGGACTTAGGCTGCTTTGAGCCGGAGTTGGGAGAGGATATCGAGGATATCACGGATAATATCGATCCTTTGGGAAACCGCTCTGCCACGTCTTACTCCTTCATCACTACTGTAAAGTTCAAGTTTAAGATTTTTCAGCTTGCCAGCCAATCAATTTTAGATTTTAGATTTTAGATTTACCCCAGACGCTGCATGGTATCAGCAACCGGGTTTATTGCTCGCAAATTATCGCAAAGCTTAGGTTTTTAGTCAAGAAACCCTGTTATGAAGGTGACAAGTGGGTGCAGGAAAGTTCTCTGTGAAAAAAATCCTCAATCTCACATCCCCAATTATCAGCATTTCTCCTAGCTATCCATTGGATTTTCCGGCAACGCCCCATCCAGAGTATCAAAATTTGCCTCTCGTGGGTAAGTTTTGATTGCCCATTCTGTTTGGCGGAGGACGCCCCGCAGCATGGCGACTTCATCCACTGTGGGATAGGCTCTGTTGTACAAACGCCGAAATTTTTCCATCCGGCTTGCTGCTGTGTGCGGCTGCAAATATCCTATTTTGAGTAACAGCGTTTCTAGTTGCTGGTAATATCCTTCTAAATTTTCCAAGGGAGCCGATTCCTCCTGGCAACTGACAACTGACAACTGAGAACTGACAACTGACTTGTATAGTTCGTAACAGCAGATAGCGACGGCTTGGGCGAGATTTAGGGAAGTGTAGGTATCGCTGCTGGGAATGCGGATCAGGCGCTGGGCGCGGTTTAATTCGGCGTTGGTCAAGCCGCAGTCTTCCCGGCCGAAAATGAGGGCGCTGGGGGCTTCTAGGAGCCAAGGCAAGGCATCTGCGGGTTCTTCTAGTTGTGTTGGCAACGATCGACAATCATCCCCTGTAGTTGCGATCGCTCTGACACACCCAACCAAAGCAGCCGGCAAACTCTCGACTACTTTCGCCGTTTCCAATATGTCGGCGGCGCGAACTGCCATCAGTCGGGCTTCTTCCCCTAAATGATCGCAGTGGGGATTTACCAAAACTAATTGGTGCAAACCCATATTTTTCATGACGCGGGCAACAGAACCGACATTCAATGGGCCGGCAGGTTCGACTAAGATGATTCGGATGTTGGCGTCAGCCGTTTCGAGCATTTTTATTTGGGGAGGTGTTAGGCAGAAATTGGGTTGTTTCCTTAGCAACAGGCAAGAGGCCTGTTCCACAATCAAATTTAACTCTTGTGGAACAGGCCTCAGCAACAGGCAAGATGCGGGTTGTTTCCTCGGCAACAGGCAAGATGCCTGTTCCACAATCAAATTTAATTCTTGTGGAACAGGCATCTTGCCTGTTCATAATCGCAAGATGCCTGTTCCACAATCAAATTTAATTCTTGTGGAACAGGCATCTTGCCTGTTCATAATCAGAATAATACAATATCTAAGTCAGTAATCAACTGTCAAAGTTAGCATGGCCAAGCAGCGATCTAAATCTGATTTACCGACAAAAATGTGCCCGGTGTGCGATCGACCTTTTACTTGGCGCAAAAAATGGGCCGACTGCTGGGATGAGGTCAAATACTGCTCCGAACGTTGTCGTCGCCGCCGTTTGGCGGCTCAAGATTAAGAATTTAGGGTAATTTGCTCGATCAAAGCTAAGATTGCAAAGGAAAAATTTTAGGTTATTAGGTTATAAATTATGGCATCGCAACAAGTGCAACCAAAGCTAGTTATTCACGGCGGTGCGGGTAGTTCTCTACACAGTAAAGGCGGAATTGAGGCGGTGCGGAAATCGCTTTACGATGTTTTGGAGGAAGTTTATCCGCTGCTGAAAGACGGTGCAAGTGCCGTAGATGCAGTGGTGCGGGGCTGCCAATTGTTGGAAGATGACCCGCGATTCAATGCCGGTACTGGTTCTGTGGTGCAGTCGGACGGTCAAATTCGGATGAGTGCTTCGCTGATGGACGGTTTGATGCAGCGTTTCAGCGGGGCGATTAATGTTTCTCGCGTTCAACATCCGATCGAACTTGCTCAATTTTTGCAGACTTCGGACGATCGAGTTCTCTCTGATTTTGGTTCGGCGGAATTGCTGCGAGAACTTCAATTGCCGATTTACGATCCGATGACGGATTTGCGTTTGCACGAGTGGATGCAGGAACGCCAAGGCAATTTTAGTAAAGCAATGGCTGACGTGGTGGCGGAACCGGCCGGTATGGGTACGATCGGAGTCGTAGCTTTGGATGTGCATGGACGCTTGGCTGCTGGGACTTCGACTGGTGGCAAGGGTTTTGAGCGCATCGGGCGGGTTAGCGACTCGGCGATGCCGGCGGGAAATTACGCGGCCCAAAGTGCGGCGGTAAGCTGTACGGGGATTGGCGAGCACATTATGGACGAGTGTTTGGCCGCGCGAATTGTGATTCGGGTAACGGACGGTTTGAGTTTGAAAGCTGCTTTTGAGCGTTCTTTTACTGAAGCTGACGAACGTCAACGGGATTTTGGCGCAATTGGAATTGATTCTAGCGGGGCGATCGCGATCGGCAAAACTAGCGAGGTGATTTTGGGTGCTTTTCACAACGGTATGCAAAGGGGCGATACTTTGGAAATGAGCAAGGGAACGTTGATTTTTATTGCTTAAAAAGGATATCGAAATTGTCAGTCTGCGATCGAGATACCAGACTTTTTGAACAAGTCTGGTATCTCGATCGGCGTTAGTTTTATATCAAATCCGACAGTCATTAGTCATTAGTCATCAGTCATCAGTCATCAGTCAACAGTCATCAGTCATCAGTCAACAGTCATTAGTCAACAAGCACGGACGATGCAACCGGAATCGATATTCTTAAATCCGCAGTTGCCAAATTTTAACAGTACCATTCTCCGCGCCGCTGACGAGAGTTTCGCCCAAAAGCCCGATCGCCACCGCAGACACAGGGCTAGAATGTCCATCTAACGTGTGCAGCAATTCGCCGCGAAGACTCCAAAGTCTAACAGTACCGTCAAAACACCCCACTGCAAAGTATTTCCCATCAGGGCTAATTGCGGCGGCGGAAGTGATGCGAATTCCTGTTTGCAGCGCCTGCAATAATTCCCCGGTTTGCAAATTCCACAGTTTGATAGTTTGACCACCATGATTGACAAGAATTTGGCTATCGGGAGAAATCGCTACATAATTTTCGCTGCCAAATGTTCGTCTCACTTCGCCTCCCGGTAGTTCCCACAAAGTGACTGTGGCGCGACAGAAACCGCTGACTGCATTGAGCCCGCTGGCTACTAGCATTTTGCCGTTGGGACTCAGGGCGATCGCACTAATGTCATCCCCTTGATAGCCTTCTAAAACTTGCAGCAGTTGGCCGCTGTTGAGGTGCTGAAGCTTGATTTTGCCACGGGTGGTGCCGATCGCCAAAATTTGCCAGTCGGGGCTGACGGCGACGGATTCGTGGCGGTGTACGTCTGCCAAACGCTTCAGCAGTTCGCCATTTTGCAGGTTCCAGAGTTTGACTGTGCCCGCGCGCGATCGTGTCAGCAGCGTTTTACTGGCGGGACTGAAAGCAACTAGCAACACGGCTGTGGAATGTCCGAAAATCGTCTGTCGCAGTTCCCCGCTGTGCAAACTCCAAATTTTCACTGTACTGTCGTCAGATCCCGTTGCCAGTAATTGTCCGTCGGGACTGATAGCCGTAGACAAAATCCTGTCTGAATGGTGGAGAGTGGCTTTTAAGATAGCGCCGGTTGAGGTTTTTGGCTGCGTTTTATACCCTGCTATTTCTAGCCAGTCGATCGCATCTCTCCAATTTTTGAGAGCATTTCGGGGTCGATTTGTCAATAATTCTATGTATCTGTACAAAGTTTTTGACAAATCAACTTCTACACCTTTGATTTGTTTGTTGAGAAAAACCGCTATTTCGGCGGGACTGTAACCGCACAGCAAGCCACAGAGATGCCGCTTTTCTACGGGTGTCAGCCCTGTTCTGGTGTGGGGGGCGAATTCTTGTTTGGCATTTGCCAAGTCGCTGTAAAGCCTGTGGATGTCCCAGCCGTTGCTTGCCCGTGCAAATGGTTCTTCGGGTCGATCGAGGGTAGAGGGTATCATTTGCGGCAGTCGCGATCGAGTTCCTAGTCAAATTCCTAACTAAAATCCTAACATTCGCTGTGCGCGATCGAACTGTTTTCACCGCTAATCTATTTTTAACACAGCCAACAGGGGAATGAGTTTCAGGCTGAAAGTTCGCCTAAATCCTTACCTTTACAGTTTGCCAAACAACCATACATCAATTTGATGCAACTCTTGTGGGGTGGGCAGGAGAACCCGCCATCAAAATATAATTATGACTTTTCTGAACTTAATTAATGAAATTTATGAATTGACCTTAAAAGAAATTTGTTGAAGAATTGTAGTTAAGAGTTTTTCTGTACCTTTACAGTTTGCCAAACAACCATACATCAAGCGGAGAAATAGAAAATGTCTGGAATTGCGATCGTCTTCTTTTTTGGCGGTCTGGGCTTTATTTTAATTTTGGTTGGTTATATCTGGGGATTATCTCAAGCTATTGAACAAGAAATTCTGTGGGGATTAATTTACTTTTTTGTTCTCTTTTCTTTCTGGGTATTTCCTATTAAAAATTGGAGTTATAAAAAAGTTAGAAAACCATTTTTACTTCAACTTACTGGATTCATCATGTATTTCTTGTTAGGCATTATTATTGCATTATTACCTGCCATAGGTATTTTCAAAACTGATGGTTCTGGGCCTAATGTAGATCAGGGGTCTAACGAGCAATCGCCATCTTCTTTTTCTTCTGATTTCAACACTTATCCATCCCTCTATCAAGAGCCATCTCCTGCTGCCGAGCCATCTCCTACTGTTGCTGCACCTGTAACTGAGCCTAATTCTGCTCCTGTTTCTGCTCAAAAAGATGACTTCAAACAATCGATGAAACTCGGCTATATCTACTACGGGCAGGGAGACTACCAAACGGCTTTAATCAATTTTAACAGAGCTTTACAGATACGTCCGGGCGATGCTTATGCTGTCAAGGCTATTGACAACACCAAAAGTGCGTTAGCGAAGCCAACGAAGAGGATCGTCCAAAGCATTGTCAAATAATAATCCGTGCATTAAAAATTGCATACAGCGGATAGATAAGTAATTCACATTTTTTGTCAAAGTCAACAACTAAACTAATGAAAATTATTAAACAAACACCAACTAAACTAACCATTAAAACGGCTAGCGCCTGGGATGGTTTGCTATTAATTTCTCCCTTCATCATCATTGGATTATTGCAGATTATTTTAGCATCAAATTGCATAGGGGGAGGCATATTTCTGTTGTTCTCGCTATCTTTGTTGGACGGCGCGATAGATGAAATATACATTTTTGATAAAACTTTTAGCAAAATGACAATTAAACGACGGGGTGTATGGCTTCATGATGTTACCGAATGCTCAACTCACGAGATTTCTGCGGTGGAATTAGAGGAAGTGGGAGATAGGGAGGGAAATCGTAGCTATTATGTTGATTTGTGGATGTTCGGGGGCGATATCATCTGTTTAAGAAGCTATTCACTAACAGAACAACACAAAATGGCTGACTTGATTCGCAGCTATATCTCGATTAGCGATCGTCGCACCCTTAGCAATATATTTGCCCTGCAAGCCCGTGAATCGTAGCTATAGCAATCCTTGCAGGAGTCGTAAACTTTTTACCCCACCCCAACCCTCCCCTGATCAAGGGGAGGGAGTAAGAAATTCACAAATGATCTAGGATTGCTATATCCTGTAGGGAATCGCCCAAATTAATAACTAACGATAATTAAGTAGGCGCAAATAAACCTGACAATGTAACAAAATGTAAACCTGGACTCACCTGGTGATTACTTTCCTACGGACCGCGAAGCTAACGTTTCATTTCCCATAACATAATTAATATATTTTTAAGATTCATCTATTTTAAATCATAGAAAGCTATCTTAAACCCAGCAGCAGGTAAACTCGCGACATTTGTTGTCGGTCAGAAGTTTTAGTGCTAACCTATTACCAAAATAAAAGGGGTCATGGCAGAGAACGACTTCAAATAATATATAAGTTAACAATTCGGCTGAGCGGGGTTAGTAACGCGATCAGTAACATCATTTTTGTAATTTAAGGGCGAGATAAATGAAAATAATCAAGCAAACAGCAAGTGAATTAATAATTCAGACTCAAAGCATATTTGATTTTTGGTTGCCTAGTTGTTTATTCATGGCTTTGGGACTGTTCGGGCTGGCTTTTGATTATCATAAAGCAACCCTGATCTGCCAGCGATTGCAGGCAAAACAAGGCAGTTGCCAGATTGTGCGATCGAATTTACTGGGTTCAAAAATCCAAGAAATTGAGCTTGCTTCTTTGCAGGGAGCTAAAGTTCAAAGATGCGGCTATAAAACTAGAGTTGTACTTCTGACTTCTGTTGGCAATGTTCCTTTCACTGCTAACTCCACTAATTGGGGAACCCAAGACGCTGTTGCTTCTGACATCAATTTTTTTGTTAAAAATGCCAAAGATCGATTGCTGCGCTTAAGCCAAGACGATCGCTGGTTGGGATGGACAGGAGTCATATTTTTGCTCGCAGCAGCGGCAGTGATCGTCTTGAGAAATAATGAAACCTACAGCTTCGATGGAATGTTAAACACCTTGACTGTTAAACAGCAGGGTTTGTTGGCACGTAAAGTAATTGAATACTCTCTGTGCGAGATTTATGGCGTGGAAGTCGATCAAACAAAAGATCTGCAAAATGACACTTGGTACGAAGTCAGACTGTTAGTTTGTGGAGGCTCTCGCATATCCCTGCCTAATACTATGAACCTCTACCAGCAAGAAAAAATTGCCAAAGCGATTAACAACTATCTGAACGCGCAAAAATAAGACAAAATAGCCGATCGCGATCAACCCGATTTCTCAAGGTTGCGGACTTATATCATGTCCGGTTGATTACCCCTAATACGGTAGGGGCGGGTTCACGAAAAATCTCTGCCAATAATTGACAATCTCAAAAACCCGCCCTTTTAATCGCGGTCACTCCATCGAACATGATATTACGCAGAAACCTGGTTTTTCACCCAAATTTCACGCGAGAGGGCGATCGCCCCCGCTAATAAAAACCCGGTTTCTTTGGTATCGATCGCACAAGTCCCGATCGCGTGGAAACTCATCATCACAAAAGTAAACAATCGTTCACTTTTTAGGTTCTTTCAACTTCCAACCTGGTTTCACAACTTGCCGGGAACGGGCAATTACTAAACAGTCATTCGGCACATCTTCCGTCACTACAGAACCCGCCGCTACAGTAACATCTTCCCCCAAAGTTATCGGTGCAACCAGCACGCTGTTAGAACCTATTTTAGTTTGATCGCCTATTTGAGTTTTGTGCTTGTTTTTTCCGTCATAATTTGCGGTAATTGTCCCAGCACCGATGTTAACTTTTTCTCCCAAAGTCGCGTCGCCTAAATAAGACAAGTGAGCGACATTAGTTCGATCGCCTATTTGAGTATTTTTCAATTCTACAAAATTGCCGACACGGCAGTTCGCCCCAATTTCTGCGTGTCCCCGCAAGTGGGCATAAGGGCCAATTCGCGAATTTTCAGCAACCATACTGTCAGAAACCACCGAATAAAGCACAGTCACATTTTCTCCAATCTGACTGTTTTCGATCAAACTGCCGGGGCCGATGCGACTCCCAGAGGCGATCGAAGTATTTCCGCGCAAGTGAGTTTGCGGTTCAATTATCACATCCGGCTGCAACTCTACGGTATCGTCGATCGTAATGCTGTTGGGATCTAGCAGCGTCACTCCCGCCGTCATCCACTTGTCCTTTATCCGCGTTTGCAAAATATCGCAAGCTGTGGCTAAATGTTTGCGATCGTTAATTCCCAATATTTCTTGATAATCTTCCACATCCACCGCCATCACCGGACTGAGGAAATTTACCGTATCAGTTAGGTAATATTCTTTTTGGTCATTATCTGCCTTCAATTCTGGCAAAATTTTCTCTAAATCCGGCCAGTGAAAGCAGTAAACACCTGCATTAATTCGGTGATTTTGCTTTTGAGCTTGTGTGCAGTCGCGGTCTTCGACAATTTGCTGGACTAAATTTTGACTGTCAGTAAATACTCGACCGTATCCTTGGGGATTCGGCAAATTAGCTGTCAATAAAGTAGCAGAGTTTTGGTGCTGTTTGTGAATGGCCATCAATTGTTTGATAGTTTCTGCCCTCAGCAAAGGTACATCCCCATTTAAGACCAGCAAGTCTCCTTGAAATCCCTCTAAGTGAGGCAGCAATTGTTGGATGGCATGACCTGTTCCCAATTGTTCAGTTTGTTCGACAAATTCTAGGGGAGGAGATTGAAGATTTTTCCCTGATATTTCTTGACCTCGAATCAGGGATTCTTTAACGAGTTCGCCTCGATAACCGACGATGACAAGTCGCCTGGTAATTTGAATTTCTTGACAACTTTGGAGGACTCGCTCAACTAGGGATCGACCGCCCAATTCGTGTAGAACTTTGGGTAAGTCAGATTTCATGCGCGTGCCGCGTCCAGCCGCTAAAATTGCTATTGCTACCATTGTGCGATCGAGTTATTTGCTATAAAAACTTGAATATTGACTAACTGATGATATCACTCGCTGTCCGCCGATGGCACTGCGATCGCACAAATTTTTCATCTAAAATTTCCCATCTCGCATCCGCGCGATCGAATATTTTTCCAGCCGGATGCTGGTTGTAGGGGCGATGCTTGCAATCTCTGGACTGGCGCGCCCGGTATCAAAAACCTGCTTGCAGCAGCAGTATTTGGCGGCTGAGCAAGAGGACTTGCATTCCTCACTACAAACCTGAGTTTGTTTGGGAGTAAGGACTGCGAGTCTTTTCCCAAGGGCTGGGAGGGGGAGCGAGAGGGATAATTTGCGTCTTTGGGCTGGGATTTGCCACGATACATTATACTATTTGTTGAATTTCAGTGAGGGTGTTTTCAACTTAAAAAAAATATTTCTGACTGTTTCATTAATTCTGCCTTCTATAGCAACCGCGCCCGAAGGTTAAGACATTCTTAATTGCTGAAACATGAGTTATCATATTGCTTCTGACTTCTATGCTAAATAACTAAAGCCTTCTGACTTCTTGCATCCGTTACATCTGTTACGTAATCCGTTACCGAACTTCCTTCTGCCTTCTACCTTCTGCATTATCAGGTGTCTAGCTATGACAGAGCTTAATTTTCAGGAACTTGCCAAGCAGGGAAATCTTGCCACTGCGATCGCATCTTGGCTAAACAGCCAGTTGCAATCTGAAGGCATCACAGCCTCGGCAAATCTCGACGGCGACTGTTTGGATGTAATTCTTGAGGCCGAGCAGGTACCCATAGAAAACACATTAGTTGATTTTGTCCGCACCGAGCTGACGAATTTGCAGCCGGATTCGATTCGTAAAGTGAAGGTTGAGGGCCGAGAAAGCGGTCAGATTGCTGCTGCTTGGAGTCAAGAGTTTAGTTTGGAGAACAGCACTTTTGAACCACAGAGCTTTGCAGGAGAATCTGTGCCAAATACTGCGGTTGCTAATATAGATGATCGCACAGAGATGGAAAACAATTTTGAGGAGGAAAAACCGCCGGAACTTGCTGCATTTGAGAATCGGCTGCGATCGACTTTCATTGTAGTTGGGCTAGTAATCGGTATGTTGGCGATCGCCGTGGTGGCGTTTGTCGGTAAGATTTTGAACCAGCCAGCAGCAACTGCGGGGAATAATCCCGAGGAAACAGCAGATTTAGCAACTGCACCAGATACTTTTCGAGAAGCCGTTAACAGCGCACTCAAAGCAGCAGAATTAGGGCGAGCGGCAAAAACCAAGGAAGATTGGGCGACAGTTATTGATCGCTGGCAAGAAGCGGTCTCATTAATGAGAAGAGTACCAGTGTCTAGCCCCAACCATCAACTAGCTCAAGCAAAAGTAATCGAGTATCAGAAATATCTGCTTTACGCTCAAGAAGCAGCAGTAACTCCCCCTCTGCCAACTCCAACTCCCGCACCAGCCGAAAAATTACCTTCGGAAAAAGCAACTCCTAAAAAATCCAATTCGCCCAAAGAAACTTCGGAAAAAGCAACTCCTAAAAAATCCAATTCTGAAAATAAAGCTTCAGACAAAGCAACTCCTAAGAAATCTCCTTCCGACAAAAAAGCAGAACCAGAAAAAAAATCTCCTTCTAGATAATGTTAAAATAGAGATTTGAATAATTATGACTGACAACACTTTAATCGTTTCTCCTGAATGGTTAGCCACCAATACTGACAATCCGCAAGTTGTAATCATTGACTGTCGTTTTTCCCTTGCCGACCCTGAATTGGGACAAAAACAATATCAAGAAAGTCACATTCCCGGAGCTTTCTATTTAGATTTAAACCGCGACCTCGCGAGTTCAGTGGGCAAACACGGCGGTAGACATCCGCTGCCAAATATTGAAGAATTAGCTGATAAATTGAGCGCGATCGGGATTAATTCATCAGAAACTTTAGTCGTGGCTTATGACGATTCGCGGCTGGCTTTTTCGGCTCGTTTGTGGTGGCTGCTGCGATATATGGGACACAGCAAAGTCGCTTTGTTAGACGGTGGGTTCAGTGGCTGGAAAGCGGCCGGATATCCGGTAACAAATATTTTGCCAGAACCCCGCGAGGGTAACTTTGTTGCCCACTTGCAGCAGGATTTGGCGGTAGATATTGAGGCGGTAAAAGAGCGTAAAGACTTGCCGGAAAAGGTTTTGGTTGATTCGCGAGAAAGCGAGAGGTATGAAGGTTTGCGGGAGCCGATCGACCCCATTGCAGGCCACATTCCGGGCGCGGTTAACTATCCTTGGCAAGGGGTGACGGATGAAACTGGAAAAGTGCGATCGGCATCCGAACAAAAACAGCGGTGGACGGAATTAGAAAAAGCCGAAGAAATTATTGTTTATTGCGGTTCCGGGGTGACGGCTTGCGTTAATTTACTGTCTTTAGAAATCGCCGGAATTCCCGATGCTAAACTTTATGTCGGTAGCTGGAGTGACTGGTGTTCCTATCAGATAAAAAGCGGCGGTTGAAACAGCATTTATACAACATTTTCTTCAACCCACGGAGGTGGGTTTTGTCTGTATAGACGCGGTTGCAACTGCCCGGTTTCTGTATAGACTCGGTTTTAACCGTCTTCTAAAAATCGAAATAAATATAAGGCAAACCCCCTTCGGGAGCCAACACCCAAACCGCATACAAACAAAGCGGCACTAACACCAATTTCATAGGCCAATTTAACTCCAATTTCAAACCCCGACTCAACGCATAATTCCCCAGCATCGCCGCAGCCAAAGCCGCTAACATCCAAGTTAAATGCACTCTTTCCAAACCCAAAGCTTCGCCATAAACTTTCTCAGCAAACTGCACGTCAGCAGTGTGTCCCCACAAATGCGAAATCGCCCATCCAGAATCCTTTAAATCGGGAAGGCGGAAAAATATCCAACTACCAAAAACCATCGCCTGAGTCAACAGCCAACCGATCGCAATACCGATCGGATTTTCCCACAAAAACTCGATCCGCAACCGCTTAAACAGCACATCAGTCAGCCTGTGAACCGCCAAAGCTAAACCATGTAAACCCCCCCACACAATAAATCCCCAAGCTGCCCCGTGCCAAATTCCCGCAATTAACATGACGATCGACAAATTCAGACAAGTGCGCCACAAACCGACTCGCGAACCCCCCAAAGGAAAATACAAATAATTGCGTAGCCAATCGCCTAAAGTCATGTGCCAGCGTCGCCAAAAATCAGCTATGCTGGCACTAAAATAAGGAAAATCAAAATTTGGTGGCAAATACCAACCCAGCAGCAAAGCAGTACCGCGCGCCATGTCAACATAGCCACTAAAATCGAGATAAAGTTGCAGCCCGTAAGCAAAAATCGCCAGCCACAAATCCTCGCTACCCGCCCGCTGCAAGTTGGTAAAGCTTAAATCGACATAAATGCCCAAGTTATCTGCAAAAAGACCTTTTTTTACTGCACCAAAGGCGATCGTCCAAAGTCCCTCAGAAATGCGATCGGGCGTCGGAAATTGCTGGGTTTTCAGTTGATAGATCAAGTTGTGATACCGAGTAATCGGGCCGGAAATCAGTTTTGGAAAAAACAACTTGTAAGCAGCAAAGTGCAGCAGCGAAGTAGCAGCAGGCGCGCCTCGGTACACGTCAATCAAATAAGCAATGCACTCAAAGCAAAAGAAACTCAATCCCAGGGGTGCGATGACGTGACTTTTTACCCAGTCAGCCCCGTCGAGAGCAACAGGCCAATTGAACAAAGTGCCGATCGAACTCAATAAAAAAGGCACATACTTAAAGCCCAGAAGCAGCAACACATTCAGGCAAATTCCTATCCACAGCAGCCACAAACGGCGGCGGTTCCAAGATTCATTAGCAATGCGCCAATCCAGAGGTTCCCCAATCGCCATCGCCAAGCAGTAATTAAACAAAGCACCGACTAACAGCAGAGGAATGTACCAAATTTGCAGCGAAGCGTAAAAAATTAAACTACCGGCCAACATGATGAACAGCCGCCACCACCGCACCGGAACCAACCAGTAAGCCGCGAACAAAACTAACAGAAACAGGGCATATTGAAGAGAGATGAAAGTCATTTTTCACAAATAAACAAGATCGGATATTCGATCGGGATAGGGCGCAGTACCCATTGGTGTCAACAATCGCTTAAAACCATCTGTATCTCTCGTTTTTAGCCCAGCCTCGATCCCCCTAAATCCCCCTTAAAAAGGGGGACTTTGAAAGTGCTTCCAGTTCCCCCCTTCTTAAGGGGGGCTAGGGGGGATCGAGACTCTGCTAAGAACTAGATTTATGGATTTTAGCCGATCGCGCTAACACGAACAAAAGCACCGCCAAAGTCCCTAATGTAGAGTCGGCAACTGAGAACTGCTACATTTTACAGCACAAAGGTTAAATGTATCCGCTCAATAAGTAGGGGTAGCAGAGAAAAAAAAGTAAGCAGAGTACACAAAGTGTCATAAAATAGGAAACA
>NZ_JAUBRH010000096.1:0-15528 GCF_036701775.1 Microcoleus sp. N9_A2
GAACTCTAAACCTGGTGGGTTTACCCTATCGCTGCTAGCCATCCCCCCTTTCAGGTTTCGGCTAAACGAATCGCACCTAGCTTTTTCATTTTAACTCTTTTTTGACACATTCGCCAAAGTGAGATGCACCCAGCGGGAAGCGGGAGTCTGATATTTTGATCAACATATCTTTGCGGCCGGAAAATTCTGGCTGGGGCTGGCGGAGGAGTAAGTAGGGAATTAAGCCGATGATACCGGCGCCGTTGGAAGCGATGAAAGCAGGCAAGCGCGGATATATTTTGGGTATTCTCATCAATGAATAAGAGGCAAGCGTAGACCATCGGCCACACTCCTATGAGAGCGAATATGGTGGCAAGGTAGGGGTTAATTCCTTCTAGCTGCAACTTGAGCATTTTTTCCATAACTGTTAGCGTTCCGGGCTGATCGAGAGGAGCTAGCAGTAAGGTGTAGGCAATAAATGTTGCCCATAGCAACCCCAGAAAGATTTTTGTTTTCATCAGATATAACGAGTAGTTGAACCCGACTCAACTAAAATATGGTAAAGTAGCAGCCGAGTTAGCGCCGTCTATCTTAGGTGATAAGCAGTTCGATTGGAACAGCCGCTGCAAACCCCGTTTTAGTCCGGGGATGAAAGGATATAAAGCAGGCGATCATTACTTTAGGCAGACGCAGGAGCCGCGCCAGTGGAGATACATTTTAAAGAATCTGTTGTTTTCATTACAAAACCCTTTATAAAAGGAGTTTCCGCGGTGAACTTAATATCTGTAGAGTAACTCAAAGCGCTGGTACAACAATCTGCTGGGTTGTGCGTCTCTATTTATATGCCAGTCGCTCAAGGAACAGAAAGTCAACAAAATCCGATTGATTCGGTTCAAAAATTTAATCAGAGAGGTTGAAGACAAAATAGTAGAGTACGGATTTGACAAAAAAGAAGCTGGGGAATTGCTAGAGCCAGATTAATTTACCACGTTTAAACCAATGGAATCTACTTCAATGACAAATTCCGACAAACAAAACCAAACTAACAGCAGCGATACTGAACGCTGGGCATCTTTAATTGGTGGCGGCGCGCTGGTGCTTTTTGGTTTGTCACAGCGTTCTTTGAGAGGTGCTTTGCTGGCGGTTGCGGGCGGCGGTTTAGCGGCGCGCGGTCTGGGGGTTGTGGAGGGTTTGCAGTCGGCTGCAGATGCCAATCAAAGCATTAAAGTTGAAAAGACAGTGACGATCGACAAACCGGCTGATGAATTGTACCGTTTCTGGCGCGATTTTGAAAATTTGCCTCGGTTTATGAAGCATCTCAAACACGTTACGGTCATCGATGAAAAACGTTCTCACTGGATTGCCAGCGCGCCGATGGGCAATAGTGTGGAATGGGACGCGGAGATTGTGCGCGAAGAAGAAAATCGGTTAATTGCTTGGGCGTCTGTTGAAGGAGCTGATGTTGAGAATTCGGGTTTTGTGCGCTTTCAAGCGGCACCAGCGGGACGCGGTACTGAGGTAAAAGTTGTCATCGAATACAACCCTCCGGGCGGTGCAATTGGTGCTGGTGCTGCTAAACTATTTGGCGAAGCTCCAGAACAGCAAATTGCAAATGATTTACGTCGCTTTAAGCAGTTGATGGAAGCTGGGGAAATAGCGACTACGGAAGGTCAATCTTCGGGCCGCAAGTCATAAGTTAGATGGTGTCCCCCCATCTAACTCGCCGAAGATCACTATTCTCAAGAACAGGCAAGATGCCTGTTCCACAAAGAGTGAATTTCTTGTGGGGTGGGCATCCTCCCCGCTCAGAAAAAGCTTATTGAAAATGGGGCAAGATGTCAGATATAACCATCTTTGTTGTTTACCTGATTAGCTGATGTCATCTCAAGTGGTTTTCGGAAATGCGGGCGCTGAAGGTGCAAGTCGGGGCGGTTGGTTTGCGGGTCACTTTATGAGGCCTGAAGATGACCCGCGATCGACTTCTGCGTTAGAGGTAAAATGGGGAGTTCACCCCGCCGGAGATTGTAGGACTCAGTGGGCGGTAAATGCGGAAGCCACCACGCTTTCTATCCTGGTAAAAGGGCGGTTTCGCCTGCAATTTCCAGAACAAGAAATATTGCTTTCTCGCGAAGGAGATTATGCTCTCTGGCTACCGGGAGTGCCTCATTATTGGTCTGCGGAGGAGGATTCGGTGATCGTGACTGTGCGCTGGCCTTCCCTGTCGGGAGATAGTTCGGGCGTTAACTCAATCGGCGTAAGTCCCCCGCCATAACGGTACTCCGTTTGGCGCGGGGATATAAGCCGAGCAAGGTTTATAAAGAAAAGCTACAATTCCCAAGTTTTCCAACAGAAACCTATATAATATAATTGGTTGCGACCCACTCACTCGACTGCAAACAACAGGTCACAGTAGCAGTAATATGCTTACCAAGGATAACTGCGAGAGAAAGGAGGAAAAAGCAAACCGCTGGTTAGTAAGGTATGTCCTGCTGTAAAAGATAACCCAAGTTTGTTGTACGAAGAAAGATTTTTGCCTTGGGAAACAGGGCGACTGCGTGGGTTCCTCTATGAAGGGGATAAAGGGTATAAAAAACCCAGAGATGCTGTGTCAGACTCGGATCGTCTTAGGTGACGAATACCCAGTAATGGGATACCCAACAGAGCAGCAGCAAATGAGACACGAAGCCTACATTGTACCGAAGGTCAGTGCTAGGTATTTCACGAATTAACTTTAACTTCGGGAACCAAAACGCGGCCACTATAACCCGCGCGCTGGTAGCGATCGATCGCCTCTGATGCGATAACACCCGCTTTCCCACTCTCCACCAGCGCTACGCAAGCACCGCCAAAACCTCCCCCCGTCAGCCTTGCGCCGAAGACTCCGGGAATTGACTGCAAGATTGCCGCCAGCGTGTCTACTGCCGGCACCGAAACTTCGTAGTCATCGCGCTGACTGGCATGGGAAGCATTCATTAACTCGCCAAAACGTTTTGCTGGCAAAGATTTTACTGCTTCGAGTACGCGGTTGTTTTCAGTAACCACGTGCCGCGCTCGTCTTCTGAGGGGTTCCGGCAATACTTCCACTGCTTTGGGATCGGCGACATCCCTAAGAGCTTTAACTCCCAATATCCGCGCGGATTCTTCACACTCGGCGCGCCGCTTGTTGTAACCGCTTCCTGCTGCGAGTTGGTGGCTTTCGCCACTGTCAATTATTAAAATTTCTGTGTTTGTGGGAAAAGGTATCGGGCGGCATTCGAGGCTGCGCGTGTCGATAAATAGCATGGTGTTGGTGTCTGCTAAACTCGACGCCATTTGATCCATGATGCCACAGTTCAAGCCGGCATACCGGATTTCGACTTGCTGTCCGATTTGAGCTAGCCGCACGTCGTCTAGGGGGAGGTTCAGCAGCGCGCGCACTCCTCTGAGGGTTGCTATTTCTAAAGCGGCGCTGCTGGACAAACCGGCTCCGATCGGCACATTCGAGGTAATGTAGAGATTTATTGGCGGTATTTTGTATCCTTCTTTTTCTAAAAGTCTCAGGCAGCCACAGATATAACTGACGAATTTTTGCGGTATGGTATCGTCGTCTGAATAATTTATGAGTTCGTCATATTCTGCTGAATAAAAATGGTGTCGATCGTCGCTGCTGAAGCCGATTTGTACTGTTGTGCGCTGGGGAATCGCAGTTGGAAGTACAAATCCATCGTTGTAGTCTGTGTGTTCGCCCAGTAGGTTTACTCTGCCGGGGGCGCTGGCTGTGGTTTTGGGTAATGTACCAAATACTCGTTGGAATTTCATTTTTGGGGAAGTGGTAATTGGTTGTTGGTTATTTGTTATTGGTTATTTGTTATTGGTTATTTGGAAAAACAGCTATCCCTGTCTCCGTGACTTACGTGTTGTGCTGTTGGTAATTGGGAAGAAATAAATTTATTTTTTATCGTTTGTCTTTATTATAGTGCCCAAGTTTTTTGGTTAATTCAACCCCTGTTAACAAAAATAAACATCACCGTAAGTTGGGAAAAGATATTGAGCTGTGATAGAATGACAGGCTAAGATTTCTCCAAAAATTCAAAAAATGCGATCGACCCGACCCCGAAAACAGTTTGCTCAACATTGGCTCAAAAGCGAGAAAGCCTTAGATAAGATTGTGAAAGCGGCTTCTTTGGATCGCGATCGTGTCCTGGAAATCGGGCCGGGTACTGGGATTCTGACTCGGCGCTTGCTGCCCGAAGCTGAGTCTGTTGTTGCTGTGGAGATCGATCGAGATTTGTGTCTTAAGCTAGCCAAACAACTCGGCCAAACCGACAATTTTTTACTGCTACAAGGCGACATCCTGGAAATGGACTTAGATGCTGAACTAACGGCATTTCCCAAATTCCAAAATCCCAATAAAGTTGTTGCCAATATTCCTTATAATATTACTGGCCCGATTCTGCAAAAACTGCTGGGAACGATATCTGTTCCTGCTGCTAAACCCTTCGATTCGATCGTGCTGTTAGTGCAGAAAGAAGTGGCCCAAAGACTTTACGCTAAACCGGGTTCGACAGCTTTTGGCGCTTTGTCGGTGCGGGTACAATATTTAGCAGAATGTGAGTTAGTTTGTGATGTGCCTTCTAGAGATTTCTATCCGCCTCCAAAAGTCGATTCTGCGGTGGTGCGGCTGCGTCCCAGACAGATAGAAACTGCGGCGGTTAATCCGCGCTATTTGGAGACTTTACTGAAGTTGGGATTTGGCAGCAAGCGCAAAATGCTGCGAAATAATTTGAAAGGGGCTGTGGATTTAGATAAACTCGTTCAATTGCTAGAAGAGTTACAGATAAATCCTCAATCTCGCGCTGAAGATTTGAGCGTGGATCAATGGGTGAATTTGAGCAATAATTTGTTTTCGGATGACTAATGACTAATGACCAATGACCAATGACCAATGACCAATGACCAATGACTAATGATATCATCTCCGGTAGATTAATAACAAAAACGGTTCGTTCGTAGTGCGGACTTTAGTCCGCTCCATGAAAGCGGACTAAAGTCCGCACTACGAACTAATTTTATATTTGTCAATCGACCGGACATGATATAACTACTGACCAATGACCAATGACCAATGACCAATGACTACTGACTGTGTAATTGTTCAATGATTATTTAACGCTAATCGGAATTTTAATAATAAATTCCGTACCCTGTCCCGGTGCTGAAATACACTGCAATTCTCCTTTGTGTCTTTCGGTAATAATTTGATAGCAGATAGACAAACCCAGTCCCGTACCTTTACCTACAGGTTTGGTTGTAAAAAAAGGATCGAATATCTGCTCGACTACCTCCTCAGCGATGCCTGACCCATTGTCAAGAATTCTGATTTCTACCCATTTTTCGTCTACAATTCTGGTAGAAATTTTGAGGACTTTGAGATTAGTTTCACGGGCAAGTTTCTGGTCTTCGCTATCTTCCTCAAAAGCATCAATAGCGTTATTAAATATATTTATAAATACCTGATTTAGCTGTCCGGGATAGCACTCGACTTTCAGTAAATTGCCGTAGTTTTTGATAATTTCAATGCCGGGATAATCGGGTTTAGGATTCAGGCGGTTTTGCAACATCATCAAGGTGCTGTCAATACCTTCGTGAATGTCCGCTAATTTCATTTCGGCTTCGTCAAGCCTCGAAAAAGTCCGCAGCGACTTGACAATATCGCGGATTCTGTCCGCCCCTGTTTTCATGGAAGATAAGATTTTTGGCAAGTCTACTCGGATAAAATCTAAATCAAGAGACTGGAGTTTTTCTTTGACTCGCGGTAAGGGATTTGGATAGTGCTGTTCGTAGATATCGGCCATTTCCAGGAGATTATTTGCATACTCGCCAGCAGGAGCCAGATTGCCGTAAATGAAGTTGACTGGATTGTTAATTTCGTGGGCGACACCAGCTACTACTTGCCCCAAAGATGACATTTTTTCGCTTTGAATTAGCTTGGCTTGAGTTTGCTGCAATTCTAGCAAAGTTTGTTCTAGTTGTAGAGTTTGTTTTTTTAATTCTCTCGTGCGTTCCTCAACTCTAATTTCTAACTCGTCTTTGGATTTTTTTAGTGCTGTTTCTGCTGATATGCGATCGCATATTTCTGCTTCGAGGAGGCTGTTTGCTAGTGCTAGCTGGGCGGGACTGGGAAGGGCTAGGGCTTGAGGGATTAAGTTTACTAAAAGTATGGCTGTAGTGAAGGAAATAGTGGCGGTAATTGCTTTCATGGTTCCTGAAAGCCAATAGGTAGGATGCCAAAGCGTCCAGACTTCAAATATGTGAGTGATCCCGCAGGCGACGATAAAGGCTCCAAACATGGCAAAGATCCAGTCAAAGGGCAAATCTTTGCGTTTGGAAATAAAATAAAGCAGTGTAATGGGTATCGAGAAATACGCTAGTGCAATGATCGAATCTGAGGCTACGTGAAGCCAGACTAACTTTGTCTGCCAGAGATAGCAGTGCCCGTGAGGAATAAATGACCCGGAACTAAAAAAAGTTTTCCAGATTTCTGGCATAATATTTCCTTTGAGTTGTGAGAAAATAGATTCTGACTGGTGTCAATTAATTTCAACCAGGGGTTTCTTTCACCTGCGGCTTAATCACCTATGCGTTCATATTCTCTGCTAGCTTCAGCAAAAATCAATCTGTATTTGGAGATTATAGGCGATCGCCCCGACGGATATCACGAACTGGCGATGGTACTTCAAAGCATAGATTTGGCCGATCGAATTGACTTGCGCGCGATCGGTACAGACACGATCCGCGTGCGCTGCGATCACCCGCAAGTCCCTCCTGATAAGAATAACCTGGCTTACCGGGCGGCGGATTTGTTGGCGAAGCAATTCCCCGATGCTTTGGCGAAATACGGCGGAGTCGAGATTGCCATTCACAAGCAGATTCCGGTGGCAGCGGGGCTTGCCGGCGGTTCGGCAAATGCGGCGGCGGTTTTAGTCGGGATGGATTTGCTGTGGCAATTGGGGCTTACTCAGTCGGAGTTGCAAGAGTTGGGGGGAACCTTGGGTTCGGATGTGCCTTTTTGCATTAGTGGAGGTACGGCTTTGGCAACTGGTCGCGGGGATAAACTGTCGCCAATGCCTGATTTGGGGGGCTTTTCTGTGGTGTTGGCGAAGTACCGAAATCTCAGTATTTCTACTGCCTGGGCGTATCAAACTTATCGCCAGCAGTTCAGTAGTTCCTATTGTGCAGCGGAGGATTTGGAGTGCCGCCGGGAACGGCTACATTCGGGCCCGATGGTGGGGGCGATCGCCCAAAAAGATCGATCAAAAATTGGTCAATTGCTGCACAACGATTTAGAAAAAGTTGCTTTGCCCGTGTACCCGCAGGTGTTGCAGTTGCGGCAGGCTTTTGAGTCGGTGGGGGTTTTGGGAACGATGATGTCGGGTTCTGGGCCGACGGTGTTTGCGCTGGCGGAGTCTCCAGAGCAGGCTCAGCAGGTTTTAGAACGGGTTAAAAGTGCGATCGCTTCTCCAGATTTGGATTTTTGGGTAGCAAATTTTAGCAATACTGGAATTCGGATTTTTTCGGAGGGAAACGATACGAAACCGCCGATTGCGAGGGTATAACTCGAAAATGGTGCGATCGCGATCGGCCCTTAAACCTGTCTAACAGGCGAGGGTCAAGATGAATCTAACTTTTCGCAGAGTCTATTGAGATCGAAGAACTGATAATATGTCATGCAACACCGATTTTATTTTTGGTGAATTAACCAGAAATCTAAAATCTAAAATCTAAAATCTAAAATCGCCATGACTGATTTAACTAATCCAAATTCTACTTCTAAACCTCTGAGTTCGGCTGGAGATGCAACCTCTGCATCTTCCACGCCGCCGACGATTTTGCGGTGCGTGATTGGTTCGCTGATCGCGGGCGGGTTTGCGGCGGCTTTGTACGCGCTAACTTTGTCTATAGTCCAAACTTTTGCCAATTCGCCCATTCATTCTGACAATGTGACTGCGATTAATATTGGCGCGGCTGTGCGAACTTTAGTAATGGGGATTGTGGCTTTGGGCGCGGGTATTTTTGCTTTTGCATCTTTGGGTTTAATGCTGCTGGCTGTGCAACTTTTAATTCAAAAGTTGCTAAAGAAACCTACAGCTTGAAGTCTACCAATTTCAAGAATTGGGCTACACAAACTCTCCTTCGCGCAGGCGGACTGAATATTAAGATCGAAGCAATGGAATTATTTACGATCGGACACTCCAATCTTAGTATTGAAGCGTTTGTTTTGCTGCTGCAAAAACACGGAATTACGGCGGTTGCAGACCTGCGATCGCATCCTTTCAGCCGCTATTTACCTCATTTTAATAAATCGGAAATTACAGCTTCTCTGTCAAGTGCCGGCATTCAATATGTTTTTTTAGGCAAAGAGTTGGGCGCCAGACCCGAAGATTTAAGCTGTTACGATACTAGCGGTAAAGCTTTATACAATCGCATAGCAGCAACTCCTCTATTTTCCGCAGGAATGCAGCGCTTACTCAAAGGCGCAGCCAATTATAAAATCAGTTTAATGTGTGCGGAAAAAGACCCGATTACTTGTCATAGGACTATTTTAGTTTGCCACAAACTTAAAGTATTTAATTTACAAATTAATCACATTCTTTCAGATGGTAATTTAGAATCACACCAGCATTTAGAAGAAAGACTTTTGAGCAAGTTTAACAAATATCAAAAAAACTATGAACCTATTCAGCTCAGCTTTTTTGAATTAGAACCTGATGTTAAAACTGAAAGGGTTGATTTAGAAACAGCTTATTATCGTCACGGATTGGAAATCGCTTATGTCAGCCAAAAAAACAATTAATTAATTTATCAAATATGTCGCATTTGGCGAATTTTGCTAACCCAAAACATTTAAATTCCAGCCCGCAAAACCTCATTTTTTAGGGGCACAATGCGCCCATTACTGCTAGAAGTAGCGCGTCAAACGATTTTTCGCATAAGTCCTGAACAACTCTTGACATCGCATACATTTATAAATTAGGGTACAGCCCTCCGCGCCCACCCTATTTTTATAAATTTTCTTCTAGTTTTAACGTTTTTCATGCTATAATTCTGCGGGACTGTAGCAGAAAGGGGTGCTTTTTTTTATGAAAGCAGAATTTTATTTTGACTGTCACAAATATATTTGCAGTTTAGTTCAAGTAGATTTTGTCAAAGAATTAAAAATAAAAAATCATCAAGGTTTTGTTTTGGCTGTTAAGCAAGGAGAAAAGATTGGACTTTTGGGGAAAAGCCGCCATAATGCTAAACAAGTTGATGTATCTAAGCCCCATTTTTATAATGTAATTAAAGCCGCTATGAGCGCTTTGGAATTAGAAACTAAAAATGAGGTGATATTAGAGAGAAATCGAACTCTTGCTGATGCCGAAGAAATGATTCAGCAGCAAAACCGAGAAATTCGCGTTCTCAACGAACAGATTAGAATGCTTGGAACTAAGGTTGAGGAATTGTCAAGGGAAAAGCAGCAGTTATCCATGCAGTTAGTAAACAATGAAATCATAGAAACTGAAATTAGTCAAGAAATTGAGGATTTTCCTGCTACCGAGGAAGATTTACCGGCGGCGCAAATTGAGCAGGAGATGGGAGAAGCTGAAATTAGTCAAGAAATCGCACAATTCCTGATTCAAACTTCTGGGTTGGACGTGCAGTTAATAGAAAATCTACCGGATTCTGAGGGAATTGATGAAAAGGAAAAAATGACCGAAAGCGATATTAAAAGTGTCACTTTAGAAATTAGAGAAGAAGTAGAATTTCAAGGAGGCGAAACTGAAATTAAGCGACTGCCTAAAAGAGGTTCCCAGAGAAGGATGAGAAAGAAATAATGATGATATAATTTTTCGATAGTGTGACGCGCTAGTTATAGCGCAATACGGTTCAGTTAAGGAAAATTGTAGCGAAAATGTTGAGCGGAGTGAAACGGAGGGTTCGTTCCTTAACCCAACCTACGCACGATCGGTTTTTTTCGCTATAACTTAACCGTATTGAGTTATAGCGAAAATGTGCGCCATATACACGCTAAATATAGAGTTTATGCGTATTTATTGTGCGTCTTTTATTCCTCGCTATTTGGCAAAATTTCTCTAATTATTGTCTGAAATCCACTGACGGCTGCTCTTTGTCCGAACTTGTTTAGGACTACCCAGAACTGAATCAGTTACACGATCGCAACGGCGACTTAGGACTGAAGGTGCAGAGGTTGGAGCAAGAACTCAAGGAAGCACGGCGCTCACGGGAAGAAAATAAAAACTCAGCTCTGACCGTTGCAGAAGTTGCAGAGCCGGCCGACCTGCTCAATCAGTTAAAAGCGCGGCGCAAAAAGTCGAGGGCAGACTTGGCTGACATGGAAGCAGTTTTGGAGATACTCAGCTACTTAGAAGAGTCGCACTGAGCGAAGGATGAGCGGAAAATGGAATATCCTAGAGAGTTATAAATCTGAAACCCGTTACCTGTAAAGATTTAAAGTCAATCGGGATGACAGGATTTGAACCTGCGACCCCCTCGTCCCGAACGAGGTGCGCTACCAAGCTGCGCTACATCCCGAAATTAGTCACTATATTTTTAGCCTATCACATTCAATTTAAAATTTAGCAAGCTCGTATATAATGATTTGTAAAACACTACTCAGGCGGAGACAGACGTGACAGTTAAGCCCCAGTGGTTGCGAGTTAAAGCCCCCCAGTGGGAGCGCGTCGGCAACGTCAAAGAAATTTTGCGGGATTTGTCCCTGAATACGGTTTGCGAGGAAGCGTCGTGTCCGAACATCGGCGAATGCTTCAACGCAGGTACTGCGACCTTTTTGATTATGGGCCCGGCTTGTACCCGCGCTTGTCCTTACTGCGACATTGATTTTGAGAAAAAGCCCCAACCTTTAGATCCGACGGAACCCCAAAGATTGGCGCAAGCGGTGCAGCGGCTCAAACTCAACCACGTCGTGATTACCTCTGTCAACCGGGACGATTTGCCGGATGGGGGCGCGTCTCAGTTTGTCGAGTGCATTCAAGCAGTGCGATCGACGATGCCCGATACAACTATAGAAGTTTTGATTCCCGACTTGTGCGGCAACTGGCAGGCTTTAGAAATCATTCTCGCAGCCCGGCCAGATGTACTCAACCACAATACCGAAACCGTAAAGCGACTTTACCGCAAGGTGCGGCCACAAGGAAAGTACGATCGCACCTTGGAACTATTGCAGCGAAGCCGCCAACTCGCACCTGGGGTTTACACCAAATCCGGCATCATGGTGGGACTGGGAGAAACAGACAGCGAAATTCGGGAGGCGATGCAGGACTTGCGGGCTGTCGGCTGCGATATTTTGACAGTTGGACAGTACCTACAACCGACTCAAAAGCACTTGAATGTAGAAAGTTTTGTGCCGCCCGAACAGTTTGATGCTTGGAGAGAGTTTGGCGAATCTTTGGGATTCTTGCAAGTTGTTGCTTCTCCCTTAACTCGCAGTTCCTATCACGCCGAACAGGTGAGGGAACTGATGAAACTTTACCCACGCTAGCAATTTTAATTTGAGTTGACTCGCGCCCATTGGTGACAAGTTAAGACTTAACTGCATTTGTCAATCAGTAATATTACTCAAAAAAACTGCTTTTTTAGGAGTGGAAAATTTACGATTTGAGAGGGAGTAAGTATAAATATCATGGGAGGCATGATTCCTCGATCGCCCAAATATCAGTTTTATGCCCAAAATCCGAGTAAATGTTGAGCATAATTGCTGATTGACAATGCTTTCTTAGCTTAACTTGTTACCAATGAGTCGCGCCCGATCGCACCATTCTCACTAAAACCAGATCAACCGGGTAACAGCGAGGAAAAACTTGCGCTTTATATGCAGACCCAGGGCAAAAGACCCCGTTTCTGATGCTGGTGTTCTTGGCCTGATGTTAACCCGGAAGCAGCAGCCAACAGCAAAACAATTATCGGTCGATCGCCCCCTCCAAGTCGCGACTTACCCAAAAGAGATCCAGAAACCGGGTTTCTTCCTCAAACTTCTAGGTTTTAATCCAGAAATTTGAGGAAGAAACCCGGTTTTTGCGTCAGCCAATAACTCGGTACTGCGGACTCTAGCAACTCTCAAGCCCATATTCTGTAATGGATTAAACTTCTGCGCTCACTGCAGCGTATTTAATCTAGATCGCCGAGTTATATAAAGTTTTATTAAAAAAATCCTTAATTTTCCGAAGTGATCGGGAACCAGGTTATTGGTGATGAAGATTAACTTAACTTCTGACGAACGTCACTTGTTTTTAGCTAGTCAGTATCTATACTAGCTATACAAACAAAGAAGTACAACGCACTTTTCGGGCCTTCAACCTGTTACATCAGAAAGTTCTTAGGGTTTTCCTGAATCTTTGTAAAAGAAGTGGGGCTGCCAAAGTTCGATCGAACAACAGCAAAAAAAGTCACGAAAGTTAGTAAAGAAACAAACAGCGGTGATGGTTCGTCCTAATAAAGCGGGCATCATAATTATAAATAACCGCTAAGCGTAGCATCTTTTCACCCGGAGCAACTGAGAAAATCACTATGCCAGCCACCTCTTTTTACGCTGAAGCTGAATTCGACGAACAACTGCAAGTCAATCCATTGCAAGATGTAGATGTGTTGGATGAAGATGCTGAAGAAGCTGGGGACGAACTCATCGACCAACGCGCAGCAGAGATTGAGGATGCAGAGACAGCATCCAAATTGCAAAAAAATGCCAGCCGCCGCACTACGGATTTAGTGCGCCTTTACTTACAAGAAATCGGTCGCGTTCGTCTCTTAGGTAGAGACGAAGAAGTCTCTGAAGCTCAAAAAGTTCAGCGCTATATCAAACTACTGGAATTACGCAGTACCGTCGCCTCTCAGGAAGAAGGGCTAATTGGGCGCTTCGTTCATGTAATAGAGGTGCGCGATCGCCTGTCCGCACAGTTGGGACACAAGCCTTCCCTGGAACGCTGGGCATTAACAGCAGGTGTAGGCGACGTGCCAGAACTAAAACGAATTATGTCCGAAGGCAAGCGCCATTGGGCAGAATTGGCAGAGATGACTGTCGAGGAGATAGAAAGAATTCAAGCTGAAGGCATCGAAGCAAAAGACCACATGATTAAGGCGAACCTGCGCCTGGTTGTTTCGGTAGCGAAAAAATATCAAAATCGCGGTTTAGAGTTGCTAGATTTAATACAAGAAGGTACTCTCGGATTGGAGCGAGCCGTCGAAAAATTCGACCCGACGCGGGGCTATCGGTTTAGCACCTATGCCTACTGGTGGATTCGGCAGGGAATTACGCGGGCGATAGCTACTCAAAGCCGCACCATCCGCCTCCCCGTTCACATCACCGAAAAACTTAACAAAATCAAAAAAGCCCAGCGCAAAATTTCTCAAGAAAAAGGTCGGACAGCTACCATCGATGATATCGCGATCGAGCTGGAAATGACACCATCCCAAGTCCGAGAAGTTTTGTTGCGAGTCCCGCGCTCTGTTTCTCTGGAAACTAAAGTGGGCAACGAAAAAGATACAGAATTGGGCGACTTGCTCGAAACCGACAGCATCTCCCCAGAAGAAATGCTGATGCGGGAAGCTCTGCACCGCGACTTGCAGCAACTTTTGGCTGATTTGACCAGCCGCGAACGAGATGTAATTCTGATGCGCTTTGGTTTGGGCGACGGACACCCCTACTCTCTGGCAGAAATCGGTCGTGCTCTCGACTTGTCCCGCGAGCGAGTCCGCCAAATAGAAGCTAAAGCGTTGCAAAAACTCCGTCAACCAAAGCGCCGCAACCGCGTCCGTGATTATCTGGAGTCTCTCAATTAAATTAATGGGCGTGCATCTACTGTCGGTTTCTGAATCTAGATAGAAGACGGAAAGCAGAAGTATTGATTTCTACTTCTCAAGGATTTCTATGTCTTCTGTCTGGGGCTTTCGGGCCTGTTTGCAATCGAAAAATATCAAAAAATAAATTTTTTCCTCAACCTTTTTTCAATAAGCTGCGATATTTGCACAATATCTCGATCGTTGTGTATGATTGTCAATAGGCAGACTTTCTTGAGAGGGTCATAATGGCACTTTACACCGCGTCTTCATTCAAATCCGAACTCAATGACAAAGGCTGGCGGATGACTCCCCAACGGGAAACCATCTTGCACGTTTTTCAAAACCTCCCCAAAGGCAATCACCTGAGTGCCGAGGATTTGTACACTTTGTTAAAAAATCGCGGAGAAAACATTAGCTTGTCCACCATTTACCGAACTTTAAAGTTAATGGCAAGGATGAGCCTGCTCCGCGAACTAGAACTAGCAGAAGGTCACAAACATTATGAAATAAATCAGCCTTATCCGCACCACCACCACCACTTAGTCTGCGTTCAGTGCAACAGAACGATCGAATTTAACAACGATTCGATTTTGAAAACAGGTATGAAGCAAGCTGAAAAGTCTGGATTGCACCTGCTAGACTGCCAGCTAACTATTCATACGGTGTGTCACGAAGCTTTACGGATGGGATGGCCGTCTTTGGTTTCGAGCAATTGGTCTTGTCCGAAGTCGATCGCCGAAAACGGCCACAACATTCTGGAGTCAATCGAGTGAAGGTACACTATTTTCGCGTTTCAAGTACAGATTGTTACAATAATTGACAAAAAACCGGCGCAAGTGCGATCGCAGTTACGCCGAAACCGGTTTTTTAAGGCAAATACATCATTTGACGAATGACTCGGAAGTTAGAAACCGCTTGTGAAAACCTAGGTAAACCTGGGTAAGCTCTACGGTATAAGCTTTAAACGTTCTTCCTTAGCGCTTACGCTTCCTCTCTGGTCGAGGTTGACCAAGAAACTCCAGTTAGAAACGCTATAATAATCACAGCGACGTGATATTGTAGCGGAACGTTTGATCTTTTTATTTAGTTGGTTCCACTCGCTCCAAACGTGCTTTTCCGAGTTCACCTCGGAATAGGCGGTTAAGGAGCGAGGTATTTTTTCACTTAATTTCATAGCCCTGCGAGCTATCACCAGTGCAGCCGATTCGTCGCTGGCTAAGCCATACATTCTTAAATATTTTACCAATCCAATAATACTTGAATAAGCTGGATTGACTACAATCAACTCAATACCACGATTCGACAAAATAGAACAGAGTTGTTTGTAGAACTCACTGTATGCCCAGCTCGACAACATTCGGGCATACTTTCTGCTTTTCTCTCTCAGTGATTGCTTTTTTGTTGAGAAATCAAGTTCTTCGCAAACTACGGGACATTGAAATTCCGCAGCTTTCGTTGCTAGTTGCAAGCAGGCATCAACAATCTGAGCCTGTTGCTTGCCGTTGGGTAAGCCCATCTGCAATGGAATCTGCCCTTTGGCTTTGAGATTCCCTTCAGTATCGACATAAGCCCAGCCAACAGAATTAAACTCAGCGAGACTGTCACCAACCCCGCTGGTCTTCAAAACCGTGCGTGAAAGTGTCGGGTAAGAGAGCATACGTCGCCGTATCTCCCTCGTCGGGTAAGGTTCGAGCGTCGCCGCTCTCCCCTCCCCTG
>NZ_JAUBRH010000008.1:0-189255 GCF_036701775.1 Microcoleus sp. N9_A2
AATTGCAGGAATTTACAATTATGACCTGTATTTATCATTACAACAGGCGAGTACTTGATATTTTCGCAGGAGGTCTAATGTATTCTTCTGTGGCTTTTCGGTAGTTACCCTTCATTCTATCATCTTTAAAACTGTCTAAATTATCCGGGTCGCCATAGACGCGACCATAGGCAATTTTTCTCAGAGAGCATCCAATTAGCTCGGCAGTTTGAGCTTGTGTATTCCCGCTATTTAGCAATAGAAATATTAAGGCTCTTTGCCGAATATCTGGATGCTTATGCTCTTTTAATGCTTGTTGCAGAGTTTCTTTTGTTTCGGAACTCAGGAAGTTTTTAATAGGCATTAATTTTTCCTAAATACGGTCATACTGTATTATACAATATGCGTTTTAAATGCACAACAGCTTATCACGATTATCCCATTTTAACTGGTATTTTATTTTTCCGCAAGTCCCTAACACTCGGAAGTGCTGTATTTAGTGTACCTTCATAGTGAATGGGTATAACTTATTCAGCAAGCCCTATCTATGTTCTGACGGGGGTGTTACCGTCAGATCCCACACTCCGTCACCAACAAATTTCTGGCAGAACATCCAGCCCGCCCCACATTCTCCAAAAGCCCCAAAACCATTCATTTCAACCAGGCAGGGTGAGCCATCAAAGCTGCAAAAGGCTGCACTCCCCGCAACTGATTCGACAGCGGCAAATGACCCCTAGGCGCACTCAAATCCCAGATAAACTCTTGCGGGTAGCGCGTCCAATTATTCCCCTTTTTCCAGCCAATTAGCGGCCACAATTTATCCCAATTCTTGCCCGAACTCAGCCAAATTTCCCGCTGCACTGAAAAGCCAAATTTGCCTTCAGAATGAACTTTCCACAGCGTATTAATTGTTTGCAAATCCGCTATCGGCAAACTCTCAACTTGCGTAAAATACAGCCACTTTCTCACGGAAGCTGTTTCACCCGCCAATTCACAAAGCTTGTCTAAAGTCAAGCGATCGGCTTCTTGAAATTCCTGTAACGCCAATAATTGTTGCAGCGGAGTGTAATCAATGTTAGAGTCCGATCGCAGCGGCACAACCCCACTTGGAAAATTCGCTTGCAAAAACTCCGCCGCTCTCGGAGAATTAGCACTGTAAAGAATTTGGTAAGCCTTACCCATTACCGCAGTCGGTGCCTCTGACTTGCGCTCTAATAAAAATTCCATCAATACATCCCAACCGGAATCTGCTATTTGTTGTTGTAGCAGTTGCAGTTGAGCTTTTTCCGAACCAGACCTCAACTGAGAGCGGAGTTCGGCTGTATCGGCCGCCGAGTCTAGAGGAGAAGTAGAAATCGAGTCAGTCATGAGAAACTATCAGCTATCAGCTATCAGCTATCAGCTATTAGCTGAAGCCCTGGTTTTCCCCCATTGTACAATGGTACTGACTCCGATTCACTTCTCTGTACTCGGATGCCTGCGCGCAAAGCCGCCTGGTTTAGCCGATCGCCCCCACCCTCTTCGCCAATGGCAGCAATAGCAAATCAGTCTACCATCTGAATTTTACGATCGATGCCATGTCAAAGAGTTTTTCTTGAACCTAGTCGTCCACGATCGAAACCCATGCAGAGAAGGAAGGCGGAAAAAAGTTTATGTCATATTCCGAGTCTTCCCACTCTTTGACCCAAAGCGGCACGGCGCCGGGGCGAGGAGTTGCAGAAAAGGTGCGTTCTTTGACTTCGATCGAGTGAAATAGCTGTTTTAAAGTATCTCCCCGATCCAAAGCTTCGCTGAGGATGTCGTCCAACTCAGGATCGACCCGTTTGACACGGTTTTTGTCCTCCTCCAGCCACAGAAGTTTCAAAGACTTCAGATCTCTCGGACTGAGGATGCTCTTGTAGTACACGCGCTTAAGGGTCGCTACGGGTTCCAATGAGCGTTCGATCCGGCGAATTTGCTGAACTCGCAGGTAGTGCCATTCCGCTAAACGCTTGCTTTCCGAAGGCGGGAGAGTACCCTTGCCCGCTGCGTGTTTGTAGTCGTATTTAATCAAACTGCAAGCCATATTGGCTAGCAGATGAATTAACTGTTTTTCTTTGGGTGTTGCCTGACGCCGTTCCTGGGTTCTTGTCAATACGCGCTGTCTGCGGGTAGTTTCGAGAGTATTTTCCATTGGGTTTTTACGAGATGAAATACGATTGTGCCAGATCCAAATCCCGAACATCAGAAGGTAAGGAAGTTGATAGGCGGGGAAACTCCACCGACAGACTCGCCTTACCTGTTTATTTTCCCATTCACCGTTCTCTGAAACTGACCCCTACCCCTGGGATTAGGTAGACTGATATTGGGATCTAGTTTTAACCGCCTCGATCAGAGGCGGTTGCGACAACAAATGCCACCACAACCACAACCGCACCAGAGCAAACCACACAAGAGCGCCAATTATTTCCTGCCTTTACCCGTTTTTACCTCTTCTTGCTCCCCATCCTCATTCGTTCCAGTGTAGTTAAAGTCGGGACGACTCTCCCAAGCCGTCAAACTACTGGCTGATGAAGGTTGTGTGGCGATCGCTGAAGCGCTGGCGCTGCCTGCCTGGAAAAAGCCGAAGCCAGCCGAGGCAATTACCCCTAATACTAAGATGCTGTTTTTCATGTTCGATGACCCTGATTTGCGTAGATTGACACTTTTTGGCTAACCCGATCAGTCAGAAATGGGTTGATGCAATAACCCACTTGTCTTCTGATAAATCTGCCTGCCATAATCAATTCAGACAGGCACACCCGCTTGTGATCGGAAACGCCGGAAGTGACGTGTTACTAATGTCCACGATCATCCATCAACCCGAATTTTTTGGGTAGTGGAGCGAAAGCCATCAGGGCGTCGATCCATCAGGGAGTTATGCCATCAGGGTGCTAATCCATCGGGTAGTTAAGCCATCAGGGCGCATCTTCTACAATTAGCCACCGACTTAACTTTTATAGTTGAGTAAGTGGTTAGCCTGGTACTGACAAAGCCTTTAAGAATTAAACTTTTTGTGGATGCATCCTGAAAAGTTTGTTCTTAGGAATCCCCGAAGGCGAAAGCCCCGGGAAAGTCAGCAGCATGGAATTCCATGCAATCTAAGTCAACTAAAAAAACGCAGATTAACGCAGATTAACGATATCTCCCACTCAAGCAGTCCTCAGCAAAACGCTGGGGTTTTTTATTGGCAGCAATTGTTCAGCGTTTGTCTCCGGCATCCGGCAGGCGGAGCTGAAGGCAGAAGGTTGACGGCGCTGTGGTTATGAGTTTCCCTGCCAACATCATACCACCGGGTGAAATTTAAAGTATTATTGTAAAAAAATGTGAAAAAAAGGGCGTTTTAGCGTTCTCAATCCGAGGAGAGTGAAAATTGATCAATTATGTGAACGAGTGTAAAAAATTAAGTGGCGGGCTAGGATTCAGCCGATCGTAGGATTTGGGGCGAACGCTTGCAAAGATACGGTAAAGATTGACAAGGAGAAAGCTGAGCTAGTAGACAATAGAGAAAGACGAACAAAAATTTTCCACCATAGTAAGCTGGCAATAATTGCAATTTGTAACCTTTCGATCGCACAGCATAGGGGCGTAAAATCTTGATGAATTCCCAGATGACAGCAGAAGTCAACTCAACGTACCACTATCAAGTCGGAGGATATTTGCCTGCCGGTGCGCCCACCTATGTCAGGCGATCGGCAGATAGCGAGCTCTACGAAGGACTCAAAGCCGGAGACTTCTGCTACGTGTTGAGTTCGCCACACATGGGAAAGTCCAGCCTGCTAGTGCAAACGGCCAAAAGGTTGCAAGCCGAAGGTACAGTTTTTGCCGCCATCAACTTGAGAAGCATCAGCAGCCCAGATATCTCCCCCCAAAAGTGGTACGCAGCAATCATGTACCGCATGGCAAGCAGTTTACACATCACAAACAGGTTTGATGCCATCAAGTGGTGGAACGATCGCGAACTGCTATCGCCGATGCAGCGATTGGAGATATTTCTCGAAAAAGTTTTGCTCAAGTCACTTCAGCAAAATCTGGTAATTTTCATAGATGACATTGACAGCATCAGCAGCCTAAATTTCAGTACCAGCGATTTTTTTGCTTTGATCCGGGCTTGTTACTCCAAGCGGGCAGAGCAACCGGAATACGATCGCCTGACTTTTGCTGTTATGGGAGTAGCAGCCCCCTCAGAATTGATCCGAGATCCCAGATGCAACCCTTTTAATATTGGACGGCAGATTCATTTAAGTCGATTCCAACTGCACGAAAGTTTGCCGCTAGCAAAAGGATTAGCCCTGAAAGCTTTTCGCCCCCAAAAAGTTCTCCAAGAAATATTAGCTTGGACGGGCGGCCAACCGTTTTTAACTCAAAAAATTTGCCACTTGGTACTTGAATACGGGCCTTTCATTGGCCGAAATTCCGAAGCTCAGCAGGTAGAAAAACTGGTCAAACACAGAATTATTAAAAATTGGGAAGAAGAAGACGATCCCCAACATTTGATACCCATACGCGATCGCATTTTCCATAGCCACTGCGACCTCACGCCACTGTTAACGCTGTACCAGCAAGCTTTGCAACCGGTCAAAGCAACAAAACCGGGGGAATCGCAGGGAGTACCCGCAGATTACTGTCCCGAAAAAATCGAATTGCAACTGTCAGGACTGGTTGTTAAGTCTAACGGTAAATTAATAGTTGCCAACCTAATTTATCAGTCAGTTTTTAATCGATTCTGGGTGGAAAAAGAGCTGGGAAAATTGGCTCCCTACCACTCCGCGCTAGCAGCATGGCTGGCTTCAGACCGCGAAGATGAATCGCTGTTATTGACAGGGGAAAGTTTGCAGTCAGCTTTGGATTGGGCTGCGAACAAACAATTAAGCCAAGAACACTCTTGGTTCTTGAATCCCGATCGAACTTTTGGGGAAAAACCGACAGTGGTTGTCGCGCAAGTTGCAGACAGCAGCGTAGACACAGATGCAGAAAGCAGCATCCTCACCCCGCCCTCAGATAGTGTTCCAACTGGCAGCAACGAACAGAGATTGTACGATCACATCGTCTCCTGCGTGGAAACAGAATCTCCGGCACAGGTGATCGAGCGGTTCCGAAAGCTATTTATAGACGGCATGGGCTATCCCGATCGAGAGATTGAAGCAACTTTGTACAGTATAGTCTCCGTCAAGCGATCGGATCAGCACTTTAAATATATCCTCCACCGCTGCTGCTACATCCCGATCAACCGCTGGCAATTGCAATCACACAACCAGTTCGCGATCGCCAAGTTGGTAGCTTTATTTAAGCAGAGTTCTCCCCGATTCGGGACGGAATTTTACATAGTCAAGCGCTTGCAAGAACAAATAGCTTTCTTTACTAAAAGTGAAGAATTCCAGACCCTAGATCGCTTAGTAAAAGCCCTAGATAGAGAGGCGGAACTGCAGACACAAGATACAGATTATCCTTTGGGCGAATTGATCTGTCGGTATCCTTATTTGTACGGCTATTCTCTACTGAGCAAGGGCAGTATTGAGGAAGACCAACAAACCATTCAAAAACTGGCATTTCAAAGACAGCGACAATTTGAAACACATTTGTCTCTATATTTAAATTATTTGGTTGAGCCGAGAAATACAGAAATAGGAATTGTGCATCGAGCGGCTAATCCCACACTTTTAAACGATGCAGAACTGCACTTAGCGGTCAGGGAATTTGCGGGAAAAGTAGCAGGCGATCGCAGCTACAAAGAAGAGGCTCAATTTTTCCTGAGAGATGCCAGACAAACTCCATCTTACGCCTCATTTAAAGTGGATTTATATGAATATTTAATATCCTCGGTTGAACCAGAATACGGCGGGCGTCAATTTAATGACCGTTTGTACAAACAAATCAAAAATACATTGCGAGAAAATGATTCGGTGAAATTCAATAATATATTGTTAGTTGGGACTTGCCACCAGTTGTTCAACTTCTTAGTAGTAGAAAATGCCCAACATCCCAGCCACTACGTTTTTTACGACTTGGTGTACAACCTCGGTGCCAGCAGGACAATGGGTTTAATGCTCAAACTGGTACTGCTTTCTGGCAAAGTTAAACCAGAGTTGGAAAAGCGATTTTCTATTTTGTTTAATCACTATGAAGGGAAAGCTTCTAATGAAATTATGTGGTTTGTCAAATCCTTGGAAAATTTCAATGTGGCTTTGGTTGTGAATTTTGGTAAGACGGATTTGTCTTTGGTTAAAAAACAGCTTATTTTGAATTGACAACAAAATTGAGCGGGCTGCCTTATATAATGATAGTAGTAGCTCAAAAAAATTCATGTAAAACCCATGAAAGCCTTTGAAGTCACAGGAACGCTCGACGAAAAAGGTCAATTAATTCTCGATCGACCTTTAACACTAGACACTCCGGGCCCCGTGCGAATTTTCGTCCTTCTTCCCGAACCTACAGATGAAGCTGAAGACGACCCCGACGATACGACCGTTGAAGAAGTAAAAGCTAGTCTCAGAAAAGGATTGCTACAAGGCAAAGCCGGACAAACGAGATTAATCTCGGAACTGTGGGAGAGAATCGATGCCGAAAAAGGTCAATTATTGCTTGATCGACCTTTAACGCCCGGTATTTCCGCTCTCCTAGGAATTATTCTCCTTTCCGAACCTATATATGAAGCTGAAGAAGATCCAGACGATACTCCAGTTGCCGAAGTGAAAGCTAGTCTCAAAAGGGCATTCCAGGAAGCAAAAACCCGACAGCGAATACCTCTTTCTCAAATGTGGGAGGGCATCGATGTCGAATGAATCCGATCATCTAGTTCAAATCGATTTAACGCCTGAGTATAAGCGAAATTTGCGTGAATTATCCAAAAAGTATCGACAAATCCGGCTAGATACTCAGCCCGTAATTGAACAAATACAGGCTGGCAATTTTATTGGCGATCACATTCCCGGAATGGGCGAAGATTATATCATCTTAAAAGTCCGGGTGAAAAACAGCAACATCCAAAAAGGAAAAAGTGCAGGGTATCGCATGATTTATTAAGTCGAATCGCCGTCTATCGTACTTTTGTTAACCATTTACTCAAAATCCGATCGAACAGATATTAGCCTCAAGGAAATCCGCCGCATCATAGCCGAGTTTGATGAAAACGAATAGCGGTGTATTATTATTAATTTTATGATTAGCTATCTCAAAGGCACAGTCGCCGATATCGCCAAAGGCAGCAACCGCGTCATATTGACTCTCGAAGTCAATCAAATTGGCTATGAAATCCAAATTTTGCCCCGCGTCACCGGTCAATTGCCAGCATCCGGCGAAGTCGCCCAAATTTTTACCCACCAGCAAGTTAAGGAAGACCAAATCGTATTGTACGGTTTTGGCAGCGCGGCAGAACGCGATTTGTTTCGGCAGTTGACGAGTGTCAGCGGTGTTGGAGCTCAACTGGCGATCGCACTTCTCGATACTTTAGGATTGCAAGATTTAGTCCAGGCGATCGTCGGCGGTAACACCCGCATCCTCGCCAAAACCCCGGGCGTGGGTACAAAAACCGCAGAACGTCTCGCCCTGGAACTCAAAAGCAAACTCTCGGAATGGCGACAGCAAGCAGGTTTGACAACTTCAGTCGCCGCCGGAGTCCCCCCAGCTATTCAAGAAGAAGTCGAGATGATCCTGCTGGCGATGGGATACACTGGGGCGGAAGTTTTGCAAGCGCTGCAAACCCTCAGTCAAGACAGCAGTTTGTCCGCCAAAGCGAATGCCGATGATTGGATACGTGAGGCGATCGCCTATTTGAGCCGATAATCGCCTACAACATCTAGCCGCCCGGAATAAAAACCCTGGACGGGCGGGACATCCCACAATTTTTTTCCTGTGGGATGGGCGTCCCGCCCGTCCTAAGTATGTTTGCAATTCAAGTCTATTCTGCTCAAAAAACAAACCCATCCGTGGCAAAAATTTTATCGTTGTTATGCTTCTCGTGTGATAACATTGGAGATTGTGACAATCGTACAAAAAAAACTAAAATCAATTCATGGCTCTTACACAACAGCGCAAACAAGAAATCATGGGCGACTTCCAAACCCATGAAACCGATACCGGTTCAGCAGATGTCCAAGTCGCCATGCTGACCGATCGCATCACCAAACTCAGCGCCCACCTGAAAATCAACCAAAAAGACTTCGCCTCCCGGCGCGGTTTGATGATGATGATCAGCCGCCGCAAGCGCCTGCTGGCATACATCCAAAAGGGAAGCGTAGAACGCTACAAAGCATTGATTGCCCGTCTAGGCATTCGCGGCTAAACACCAAAGCCAAAATTTGCGACAATATTCTTTAATCTTGGACAAACACCAAGACTTATTGAAAAATGTTCGAGATTTCAGGTTAGAGATAAAATATGTCCTCCGAACCACCCCGCAAGCGCTTGCCCTTTGAACCGGCAACAAATCGTAAAAAAACGCCTAAAAAGCCCCCAGAACCCCAAGCAAGCGTGGCCTTAGAGTCGGATTCTGCCGATAAGCAGCCGAAAGCTAACAAAACCGGAAAACAGGCGCAATCCATCCCAGAAGTAGTCAGCCAACGCATGATATCCCGCATAGCGGTATTCTGCGGCATACCTACCATATTGGGAATTTCCACATTTTTTGTAAGCTATTTGGTAGTCAGCAAGGGCTTGTTTGATCTGCCCAACACAGCAGTATTGCTGGTAAGCATGGGCTGTTTTGGTCTAGGCGTTCTGGGATTGAGCTACGGAGTCCTCTCGGCTTCCTGGGATGAAGAAGTTTCAGGAAGCACTCTGGGGTGGGAAGAATTTAATACTAATTTTGGACGGATGCGAGAAGCGTGGCGTGAGGCAAAATCTAAAAGTTAGTCATTAGTTATTAGTTATTAGTCATCGGTGTCAACTTAACATTAAACCGATAGTCCGATAGTCCGACAGGGAATGAATTCCCTGTCTCAAAGCGAAAGTCCTCTAAAGAGGACTAATGAATTTAAAAAGTTTTCTTCTCAGTCCTCTTCAGAGGACTTTAGCTTTGAGACAGGGGTTTTAACCCCTGGCGGACTTGGCGGGTGAGCGAGAGAACTTGGCGGACTAAAAGCTTAAGTTGACACCAATGGCTACTGCCGTGTCCTGATATCATTCGATCGCCATTGCATCTCATCCGTGTCATAATCCGTAGTTTAGCCCAACAGAAAAGGCAAAAAAAATATGATTATAGTAATGAAAGCCGGCACTCCAGAAGCCGAGATCGATCGACTAGACGAAGAACTCCGCACTAACTGGGGTTTGACACCAGAAAAAATCGTCGGGCGTTACAAAGTCGTCATGGGTTTGGTAGGTGACACCGCCGAGCTCGAACCGATGCAACTGCGCGAAATGAGCACCTGGATTGAGGAAGTGCTGCGCGTCGAAAAACCCTACAAACGCGCTTCTCTCGAATATCGCCAAGGAGAAGCCAGCGAAGTAGCGGTTGCTACTCCTTTAGGAACTGTAACGATCGGCTTGCATCACCCGATCGCGATCGTAGCAGGCCCTTGCTCGGTCGAAAACGAAGAAATGATTGTCGAAACGGCAATGCGCGTCAAAGCTGCTGGAGCTCATTTCCTCCGTGGTGGCGCGTACAAACCGAGAACTTCCCCCTACGCTTTCCAAGGCCACGGCGAGAGTGCTTTGGGATTGCTAGCTGCGGCCCGGGAAGCTAGCGGTTTGGGGATTATCACAGAAGTTATGGATGCGGCCGATTTAAGTGCGATCGTGGAAGTAGCGGACGTGATCCAAGTCGGGGCGAGAAATATGCAGAATTTCTCACTGTTGAAGAAAGTCGGAGCTCAAGACAAACCGGTTTTGCTGAAGCGCGGCATCTCCGCCACCATTGAAGAATGGTTGATGGCTGCTGAGTATATCATGGCTTCTGGCAATCCGAACGTGATTTTGTGCGAGCGCGGAATTCGCGGGTATGACAGGCAATATACACGCAATACCCTAGATTTGTCGGCGGTTCCAGTGTTGCGGACTCTGACTCACTTACCGATTATGGTTGACCCCAGTCACGGCACCGGTTGGGCGCAGTTTGTACCGTCAATGGCGTTTGCTTCGATCGCCTCTGGTACTGATTCGCTGATGATTGAAGTGCACCCGAATCCGAAAAAAGCTTTGTCTGACGGGCCGCAATCTTTAACACCGGATCAGTTCGACAAGTTGATGGAAGAATTGGCGGTGATTGGTAAAGTCATGAACCGTTGGCCGCAACCCGTGCCAGCTTTGGTATAAAAACAGGCGAAACGCCTAACCTAAAATGCGATCGCGGTTAAATCCCCGACTTCTTAAAGAAGTCGGGGATTTTGTTATTCGGTTTTTGGAATAGAGGCCCAGGGGCGATCGTACTTCTAGGAAAGTTGGGAAATTTTGTATAATACATCTATCAACTAATTAGCGAGAGGGCTGGGAGTCATGGTAGGCATCGGAACCAAACTCACTTTAGCAGAATTTCTAGCTTTGCCCGACGGAGATGTATATTATGAGTTTGTAGATGGTCAAGCAGTTCCTAAAGTGTCTCCAAAAATTTTTCATTCCAGTTTACAGGGAGCTTTAAATTTCCTATTGCGTCTATGGAGTCGGGGAAAAGGTAGAGTCTTTCCAGAATTAGCGGTTCTATTAAAGCGTCAGGATCGAAACTGGGCTCCTCTACCAGATTTACTGTATATTTCTTATGAACGTTTACCGCGGAGTTATCGGCGGAATCAAGCTTGTCCCGCAATTCCTGAACTGGTGATTGAGATTATATCACCGGATCAAAGTATGAAGGAATTTGAAGAGAAGGCGAAAGATTATTTGGCGGCGGGAGTTCCGCGAGTTTGGGTAATCGATCCAGAAGCTATTTTAATAAGAATCTTTTTCCCCGATGGTTCTAGTCAAGTTTATACGGATAATACACCGATTGTGGATGAGTTGCTGCCTGGTTTGGAGTTGACGACTAGACAGATTTTTCAGGAAGCGGAATTGATTGATTGATTGATTGATTGAGGGCGATCCTACTCTGTGGAAGATATCAGTCGTAGGGTGCGTGACAACGGGAAAACTTCAACTCGCGGCGGTGGGACTATTGATTGTCACGCACCGCACGCGGGCAAAGCATTGAATAATACGCTGTCACCGGAAACGACATCACTTACACTTCGAGACGGATTTTGACTGTTGTGCCAAAAGCTTTTCTGAAGGCTGATTCAACATCGGGAAGTTTTTGAATTGCCATTAGCAAAAGTGGTGTTGAGGAAACTTTAATCCGGGCTTCGCCATCATTGAGAGCAATCAGTTTTCCGTGTTGTCGCATCAGTTCTTTAGTGCTGCGCGGTGATATGTGAAGGATCACAGTTTTCCATGTCAGACCTAGCATACTTTGAATTGCTTCTTCCATTTGTTTGAGTGGATCTATTTTCTGAGGCATTACAGGTAGTTCTAGTTGAATGGAGAAGTTGGGTGATTGTCGATTATTGAGGCTTGCCATAATCAAAATTTCCTCTGTGGCTTGACTTTTTAAGCATGACAGCTAGGAATCTCATATATTGGTAGTGAGAAAAATCTCATTTTTATGAGAAACGCCTAATATGGATGCCAAAAGAATCAGAGAGATTTTCGATACCCTACCTTCCAAGCGCAAGCAGGTACTCCTGAGAGTGTTAGCGGGTGAGAGTAAGGCAAAAATTGCCTGTGATATTTGTGATGGGAGCACAGATGCTGTACAGCAGAATTTGAGACAGCTTTATAGGTGCTTTGAGATTCAGGATGAAAGAGAACGCAAACTACCAGGGTTAATTGCTCTGTTTGCCAAGTCAATGCCTGAGTTGATAGGTGTTGGTAATTCTCAAGGGATTAACGAATCGCAGCCATCAGTCTATGATGATGAGACTTGGGTAGGCGGTGAGGAACCGAAGATCGCAAACCCAAGCATCAGTGTCGATCAAGAACAGAATTTTGGTTGGGTTGAAGATGCTTCAGAGGATAACCCCGATGTCTTGGTGCAAAGGGTGCGATCGCATCCCTATCACACTGCTAAAATTAAAGATCAGTGCGGACAATTACGCATCTTAGATGTTGAATGGCCAGTGGAAATAGATAATATTTACATTGAGGTCAAAGTTCTGGAAAAGCTTCCTAGCAATAGTAGGAAAACGATTTCTGATTTTCTATGTTTAAATTCAGCGATAGATAAGTCTGACCGTCTTGATGTAGATAAATCACAACAAGAACGAGTACCGGGCCTAGAGGTAGCAGCAAATAACTTGAAGTTAATGGTACTGGGAAAACAAGGGTCAGGTAAAACCACTTTTTTGAATCATTTAGCAATTCAGTGCAACCAAGGTAGGTTCCAATCTCAACTTATACCGATTTTTATAGAACTGAAATATTTTGCTATGATTGCTCGGGATAAATGTAATTTTAGCCTTTTCAACTACATCATCGACGAATTGTTAAATTGTGATGTTTGGGAAGAACAGATTAATACCTTGCTTTTTAACGGCAGAGTTTTTATTTTGCTTGATGGTTTAGATGAGGTAGAGCCAGAAAATGCTGATGCAGTTTTGAGAGAAATATATTATTTTTCAACACACTATTTTAGAAATAAATTTGTTATAAGTTGTAGGATTTCTACTCAGCTTGCCAATCGGCGATTTAGTTTAAAATTTACTGAGGTCGAAGTTGCAGATTTTAAGAGTGAGCAAATACAAGCATTCGCTAAAAAATGGTTTGTAGCAGTTGCCAGGAACTCTATAGAGCAGGGTTTAAGCCAAGCTGCTGAGTTTATTAAAAAATTGTATCTTTCAGAACATCAATCAATTCTAGAACTAGCAGGCACACCTATCTTGCTCAATCTAGCCTGCTTAGTTTTCCAAGAGAAAACTAATTTTCCTTCTACCCGAGCTAAGCTTTATGAAGAAGGATTAGACATTCTGCTTTTCCGATGGGATGAAGCCAAGAACATTAAACGGGATGAAATTTATCGAAAGTTGCCTGTGCGGAACAAAAAACAACTGCTGAGTCACGTAGCAGCCATTACATTTGAGCGAGGCGATGAAATTAAAGTTTTTGAGCGAGATATAATAGAGCGAATCATCGCCGACGGTCTTACTAAATTAACTGATGAAAACAACGCTCCGGTGCAAGTACAGTTAGATAGTGAAGCAGTGCTGAAGTCTATTGCAGAGCAAGATGGGCTACTTGTAGAACGCGCAAGAGGAATTTACTCTTTTTCTCATCTCACATTTCAGGAGTATTTTACCGCTTGGAAATTTGCTAATAGTTTAGAGCCACAAATTTTAGAAAAATTACTCGTCCATATTAGTGAAGAGCGATGGCGAGACGTGTTTTTATTGACTTCGGAAATGTTACCTTCGGCTGAGGAATTAATGCGATTAATGAAAGAAGAAATTGATAAAATTATACCCCAAAATGACAAGTTTCAAAAGTTTTTTGGCTGGTTAAAGCAAAAATCTTTGTCAGTCAAGAATCAAGACCAAGTTCCCTTCGGACTAGCTACCGTTCGGAGTTTGTATTTTGCTCGTGAAGTAGACCGATTTTCTAACAGTATGCGAGAGCCTGTATCCAGTCTTTTTAAGTGTGCCTATGCTCTGGAGCAAACGGTTTATTTTGGAAGTAATAATGCTCTTGATATAGATAGCGCAGTTTATTTTTTTGTTGTTTTTGCCGATAAACCTAAAGTTATCCGTTCTTGTGCGCTTGATGCTGTCCTTGAACTTAAACCTGAACTTAAGCAAAAACTCGAAAAACTCAAATATGAGATACCTGAACTAGCCAATGACGAAATACCTGATGATGAAATATCTGAGGATGAGGAAAACAAAGAAAAATCTCAGAAATTTAATAATTGGTTTGGCAATGATTTTTCCCGGTGGTTTGACCAAGTAAAAGTCGTAACAACTGAGTCTCGGAATATAGGCCATGATTGGCATTTCAACGAAGAATATAAAACTCGTTTACGGCAGTATTATGATGCTAATAAATTATTAGTTGATTGTTTAAATAGTAGTCGTAATCGTAGTCCGACAATAAGAGCGCATATCGAAGAGACTTTTTTATTACCTCAAACGAAATATTTTCAGCAATAAAAGTAGCAGAGATCGCCGTCTTTTTAGACAAGATATATCTATTACACCAAAACTGAAGCAGATATTAACAGCCTAAATTGAATTGCTAACTATACATAAACTCAAAGACATTCATTAAGTTGTTTCAGATCCCCTTGCGGCTGCACTTGCTTGTGCAAACTAATTTGGTCGCCCACTTCATACCCCGAATTAAAACCCGCCTCACTGCTGATTTGAGAATCTGTTCTCGTTTTAACTTTAACCCCTCGGCCCTCTAGATAATCCGCGATCGCCTGTTGATTTTTCTCAAACATCGATCGCACTACAATCCCTGGAGTCGCCGCCACATCCCCCGAACCCGGAATCCCCGACTCTTCCATCTCCTGTTTTTGTTCCAACAATCTTTGTCTCAACCTCGTCGCGCATCCAACCCGAAAAGCATTCAGGTACGCCAACCCCCTGCCGTTCCCTTTGCGGTATTTAGCCCTTTTTTCAATCGCAGAACTCAAATACTCGTACAGATGTTTGCAAACAATCAGGTTTGTAGAAGTTCCCACCAAAAACATACTGCCATTATAAGTGTTTCGCATGGCATTGCAACCGTTAGCGTCGGCAATTCCCGAAAGCAGCATCATTTTCCAAGTGACAAATTTCGATGTTGTTTCAACTGAGTCTTCGTCAATCTCTTCTTGGTGATTTGGCCCTAAATCGGCGAGGCTGAGATTGTACTGTGCCAGTAAAAGGGAAGCTTTTTCGGCCGCAGCAGTGGATTCGTTTTCATTGGATGAGGTGGCGAGGGCTAACAGCTTTTTGATTCTTTCGACAATACTTGTGTCTGGCATTTTTCAATCGGTTTTAGGGTGAGAGTATGTGGTGGCAAGGATTTGGGTGAATTCCTATTTTAGTATAGCTGGGAATGTGCGATGTTTTTTGAGGAGGATTTTTGTGAACCGCAGAGGGCGCAGAGGGCGCAGAGAGAGAGAAAGAAGTTCGCCGCGGATGGGTTACTCTTCGAGGACTTCCAGGACTGATTTGGGCAACAATTTATCTTTAAACCAGACTACTTTTGCTGGCACATCTTTTACATTCACCCCGGCTTTTTCTAAATTCAGCCGTTCGGAAATAGCTAAAATCAAGTTATCGCATTCTGACTTCTGTACTTGTGCAAATTTCTTTTGCAAATACTCGGGCCGCCAATAGCCAACTATTTCTAATAAAAATACTCGCCCGTCGGGATGCACTAACCGAAAGTCGGGTATCATCACACTACCTGGTATCGGAATTAAATCAACTTCTCGCTCTAGTTGCCACTCGGTTTTTGTGGAATTCCATCTTTCAGCAAATGCCGCTTCTAACATACTATCATAAGGCTTGCCAGGGGGATAGTGGCTGACTAAACCGCAGTCGGAATTTAGGGTGAATTTACCTGTTTTCAAAACGCCACTAAAAGGGTCTTTTGTGTGCAGTGTCGAGTGCATACTCCATTTGGTGACGTGCAGCAGTGCGGGTAGCATTTTCGCCAGGGCTAAGCCGTAGCGGGTGCTGGGTTTGAATAAGCTTGTAGGGCCGTCTATTGTCAGTGTAAAACCGTGGTCTGCATCGCCTTCGATGTAAGTCATTAATTGAAATAGTTTCAGATAGCGAAATAAGAGTTTGTATTCTCCCGGATCGTTGCGGTGGGCGGTTAATTGGACTTGACTTGCTCGGTAAAATATGCCTTGAACTTGAGAAAGATTGTATTTGTGAAGCAAGTTTTCGGGTGTTGGTGCATTAAACTCTGTGAGGATTTTGTTTTCGTTTAAATCGGCGTATAAACCTGTACTGATTTCGTAAGGAAAAACTTCTCTGTTTAAGTCTTGGCTGAGTTCAGTTGCTACTTTTTCCAGGGTTAATTGGGTGGATTGAGGGCTGGGAGTCGATCGCGCTGACAAGGCAAATACCCGCTGTCTCAAGTCTGATGGTTCTAGGGGGCTGACGACTTCCAAGGTGCAGAAACCGCCCTTCAGCAGGTGCGCTAATCCCCGTTTCAGCCGATAGTCGGGGCTGTCGCCTTCCAATTCTAGCAAGCGTCCGTCGAGTTCGCCTTGGGTTTTGCCGATCGACTCTTGGAAACAGTTTATCGTTTCGGTAGCTGCTTCTAAGTTTTTAGCATCTATCTTGAGGCGTAGCGGGATGATTGATTCCCCATTTTGGCGGTGACTTAATAAATCGGTGGGTAACATAAGCAGTGAAAACTTTTACTCAATTTTTTGTTCGACAATCACCATAACTCCCCTAAGTTTTCCATCTTCTGTCAAGCTTTGGGTAGTCCGAATTCGCCGATTGTCACTGACAAGATTTATTGTTTCAACGGCCCTCAGAATGTTAGTTGCTTTATCCCATATTTGAAAAACTATCAGATGATTTCCAACTTCTGTGGCTAGTGTTTTGTAGTTAGAAAAGATAGAGTCAGGACTTTCAATTTCCACCTGCCCTTCACCGACAACATGACCCACAAAGTTTTGGGTTTCAGTCTTGCCATTGGCATAAGTTTGAACGTTAGTTTGCCTCCACTCGTTGTCCACAATTTTCTGGGTTAACACGGCTGTAAAACGCTGGGCTTCTTGGAGGTCAGCATTGAGGATTGTCCAAGTTCCCTCCCAAACTCCTGTATGTTTGGGGAAGACTTTAAAGTTACTTATTTGTGTGATATCGATCATTTTCCACTAATGTGAATTAGTTAATATTTAGATTATACACTAATTGGGAAATCTTAAAAATTCCGTGAAATCATCATTTTTGTCTCCTCAATTTATGGGTGATTCGGCTGCTTTTTTAGTCGCCTCTCGGTTGACTCCGTAAATCGATTGTAGATTTTAGATTGTAGATTTTAGATTTTAAATAAACCTAGGAGTGATTTAATTATATAGCCATCTTTTCGCTAAGACTACCCATCTCATAACTAACTTTTTTAGGCTGACTACCAAGGAATTTCATCATCATTGTCTTCTCCCCATTTTGCTGGTGATTCAGCCGCTTTTTTTGTTGTCTCTCGGTTGACTCCGTAAATTGGTGTTGGTTTGACAGTTTCTAATTTCGGATATGCTGTGGGCGGCGGTTCTATTTGTACTTTTGGTTGGGGTTTGTGAACTTGCATTCCTCCTCTGCGGCGCTGAGATGTTCTTTCTTCGCTGGTGTCTTCGGTGACGACTTCGTAGAGAATTGCTAACTTATTTACATCGCTGCTTTTGCGGAGAACTCGACCCAATCTCTGGATGTATTCGCGTTCGCTTCCGGTACCTGACAATATAATAGCAATTCTGGCATCTGGTACGTCAACTCCTTCGTTGAGGACGTGGGAGGCGACGAGGGTTTTGTATTCGCCGCTGCGAAAGCGGGCGAGGATTTCGTGACGTTCTTTGACTGGGGTTTGGTGGGTAATTGTGGGGATGAGAAATTCTTGGGAAATTCGGTAAACTGTGGCGTTATCTCCGGTAAAAATTAGGGTGCGATGGGGAGAGTGTTCTGCTAGTATTTGGGCTAAGATTCGCAGTTTTCCTTCGGTACAAAGGGCGATTTCTTTTGCTTGGCGGTGGGCTAGCATGGCGCGCCTTCCCAAGGGCGATCGCGCGCTTGCCATGATAAACTGTTTCCAACCTTCGAGGCTGGATATTTTGATGTTAGACTGTTTTAAGAAGTCGTTGCGAATGTTCATGAATTCGCTGTAGCGGTCGGTTTCTTCTTTTGACAGTTTTACCATGATTTGAACTATTTTATGGTCGGCTAAGGCATCGCCTGCCAAATCTTCGGGTCTTTTGCTATATACTGTCGGGCCGACGAGGAAATGTAAGTCGCTGTGGCGGCCGTCGGTGCGATCCGGTGTTGCTGTCAGTCCGAGTCGAAAAGGGGCGATCGCATATTCAGATATTACTCGATAAAAGTCCGTTGGTAAATGATGGCATTCGTCAAAAACCAACAACCCGTATTTATTGCCCAAGGTTTCTGCATGAATACTTGCACTGTCGTAGGTTGCGACTAAAATAGGCGTTTTGTCCCGTGAACCTCCGCCCAACAATCCGATTTCGATGTCTGGAAAAGCAGCTTTCAAATTAGCGTACCACTGGTGCATTAAATCGAGAGTTGGTACTACAATTAATGTACTGCGGCCTGTGACTTGCATGGCTAATTGTGCCAGATAAGTTTTGCCGGAAGCGGTGGGGAGGACGACTACTCCTTGGCTTCCTGCTTGCTGCCAAGCTGCTAAGGCTTCTTTTTGATGCGGGTAAGGCTGCATTTCGACGCTGGGTACGAGTTCGAGCAGTTCGTAGGCCCGGGCTTCGTCGGTGAAGTGAATGCAGTCGGCTTGGAGGCATTCTACCAGCGGGCGGTAGTGAATGGCTCGAATGCGGAATTTTTCCACGCGATCGTCCCACGTGGCAAAGTCCGCCCAGTCTCTGCCTTGGGGCGGCGGGTGCAGCAATAGAGTTCCGCGATCGAATGTTAAGGTAGGTGTGCGTGGCATTTTTTTTTAGAGACCTGAGTCGCTGCTGTTAAATTATAAATGACCGATCGAATATATTGACAGCAGACTCTCTATCAGCTATTATTTAATCACATCTATTAAACCCTAATGTATTTTAATCTAAAATAGGGTTAACTTAAAATTAAATAGTAATCCTTTCAGGATTTGTCAAAGTCAATATTTCTTTCTTTTCTCCTTCTATACACCATCAGGGGATCCTCTACAAAAAATCTCGTTCACAAATCAAATAGGATGACCCTAGCATTTTTTGTAGCCGACCAAATTGCCCAAAGGTCAAAAATGTCAAAAAAATGTAGCAGGGACTTTAGTCACTGTTTCTGAATTGGCAAAAAAACGTAGGCACTGACTACAAAATGCTTGGTATTGATTAGATATTTTCCCCACGGCTTCGAGTTCAATTATCATCGGAATAATATGTTTGATTTTATACAATACAAAAAAAGATTTTTACAAGCGACTAAGGACTGGAATAACGAGAAATGGAATAATTTTGATGACAATCCATTGCTGCTTTCGGCCCCAATGCTTCAAGATTGTCACGTGAAAAATTGTCGCTTTGTTGAAAGTAGATTAAAGATATTGGAATATCTGCCTAAAAATAGTGTGGTGGCTGAGGTGGGAACTCAATACGGGCGCTTTGCCGAAAAAATTCTGGCTATTGCCAAGCCCAAAAAGCTGCATTTGATCGATTATAATCTTGATTTATTCAAAGCAGAAGTCAGCAAAAAACAAAAAAGTCTAGTTCAAGAAGGGATAGAAAATGGAACGGTAGAGCTTCACGAAGGGGATTCTTCGACAATTTTAAGGAGCTTTCCTGACGAGTATTTTGACTGGATGTATATCGATGCCGACCACGAATATCACGGTGTATGCAAAGATATTCAGCAAGGTTACACGAAAATTAAAGCCGCAGGAATGATGGTTTTTAACGATTATACGAATTGGTCGGTATGCGAGGTGATGCCTTACGGTGTGGCGAAAGCAGTCAATGAGTTTTGTATTGCGAACAACTGGGAAATCGTATTTTTTGCCTTTCAGCCCCTAGGGTATCACGATGTGGCAATCAGGAAAAATACTGGGGAAACGGCACTGCGAATTCCGTTGGAGGAAGCCAATTCCGAATTGCAGAATTACCAATATCAAATTCAACAGCTACAGTTACAGTTGGAACAAGCTAAAAAGACGATCCACTTGATGGAAAACGATCAATTTGGGAAATTGCGATCGATCTGGCGGAAAATCCAACAAAAATTATCCTAGCCCACCCGGATTGCCAAATCTAAAATCTACAATGGTATTGTCCCGCTGGGGATAGTTTTTAGGTTAGATTCGATCTACGTATGCCTGAGATTAGAGGTTATAGATGGAAATAGGCGTCCCCAAGGAAATCAAGGATTTAGAGTTTCGAGTCGGGCTAAGTCCCACAAGTGTCCGGGCTTGTTCGGACAAAGGTCACGTAGTTTTCGTCGAAACGAATGCTGGTGCTGGGGCCGGTTTCGCGGACGAGGACTACGTTGAAGCAGGGGCTAAGATTGTCTTAAAAGCATCAGATGTCTGGAATCGCGAACTAATTGTTAAAGTTAAGGAACCGCTGCCTGCTGAGTATCCGCTGATGCAAAAAGAGCAGTTGCTGTTTACATATTTGCACTTGGCTGCCGATCGCACATTAACCGAGCATTTAATCAGCAGCGGAGTCCAGGCCATCGCCTACGAAACCGTCGAACTCCCGGACAGAAAATTGCCACTGCTAACGCCGATGAGTATTATTGCAGGGCGTTTGGCAGTGCAGTTCGGAGCTCGGTTTCTGGAACGACAGCAAGGTGGCAGAGGAGTGCTTTTGGGTGGCGTACCGGGAGTAAGACCGGGTAAAGTTGTGATTTTGGGCGGCGGCATTGTCGGCACAGAAGCAGCGCGAATTGCTGTAGGAATGGGCGCGAGAGTGCAGATATTAGACGTAAATGTCGATCGCTTAGCCTACTTGGAAACTCTGTTCGGTTCCAGAGTAGAATACCTCTACAGCAGTCCTTTGCAAATTGAAGCAGTTGTTCCCGATGCTGATTTATTAATCGGTGCAGTTTTGGTCTTAGGTAAAAAAGCTCCAATTCTGGTTTCTCGCGCATTTGTTGCGAAGATGCACCCCGGTTCTGTAATTGTTGACGTAGCCGTTGACCAAGGCGGCTGCGTAGAAACTTTGCGAGCAACTTCTCACACAAATCCTACCTATGTTGAGGAAGAAGTTGTGCATTACGGCGTACCAAATATGCCCGGTGCCGTGCCTTGGACAGCGACTCAAGCTTTGAATAACAGCACTTTGCCCTATGTTTTGGAGTTGGCAAATAACGGGATTAAAGCTTTGGAAATGAATCCGAGTTTGGCGAAGGGATTGAACGTGCAGAATCACCGATTAGTGCATCCGGCAGTGCGCGAGGTTTTCCCTGATTTAGCTGATTGAATTGCCCGTTTTTTGAAGTAAGTTGTCCCGGATCTAAATTGTATTGTGTCGCGGGCAGGATGCCCACCCCACAAGAAACTTGATGTGTTGTGGAATGGGCATCTTGCCCGTTCCTAAATAAAGTGGAATGGCATCTTGCCCGTTCCTAAAGATGATGCAAGATGTGAGTATGGGCGGCGGGTTTATATAATTTGTCGATACTTATCAAATATCTCGGCGAACCCGCCCCTAGCAAAAATCATCAGATACAATTCCGAATCAAACGGACATGATATTACTAATAACTTTGTAAGATTATGGTTGATAAATTTGGCGGATTGCGTCAAGGTTGTTGGCTTCAGGCATATAAGATGCGATCGCCTGCAAAACAGCAACATCAGAAATTGCCGAAATTTCATCAAGCAGCAGCAATCCTTCCTCTCCAAACTTCAAATTCAAGCCGAGTTCGATCATCTGAATAAATGCTCGTTTAGTCCGCGCTTGTTCCTCCAATAACTGAGCATCTTTTTGAGATAACTGAGCATCTTTTTGAGCCGCCAGTTCGTCGCCTGTAGGAATGGGATCGCCACTAGGATAGCACCAGCGCAACCAAGTACCACCGACCTTTTCAAATTCACCTTCCCACAGAGTTAATCCCAAACCGACTTCGGGAAACCAAGCATCAGTTTTGGGCGCGTAGGATTGGTTCTGCAACTCAAAAACTCGCAGCGTGCTACCTCTCAACTCGCGTAGCGGATCGTACACAACATAATAGGGGATTCGCATTCGAGCGTAGTCTATTAACTTGCTGCCCAATTCATTTCCCGGAGTTGGGGAAACAATTTCGATCGCAATTTCGGGAGGTTTGCCAAATTCCCAAAATAAATACGATCGCACTTGTCTTTCCCACCAATCCTCAGCACCAGTAATATTGATACTAAGAAAAACATCCGGGGCGATTCCCGGTTGACGCACGCTGCTGAACAAACCAACATTTGCCGCCGCAATAAAAGGAACAGTAATCCCTGTATCGCCACCGCTATATAAAACCGTTGTCAGCAGTCGCTGCTGTTTTTCGTTGATGAAGCTGTCCAAAGGAGTATCGTCTTCTAGCACTAAGTTGCTAATATCTGGCAGCTGACTGGGATCGAGGATTAATGGCTCAGACATAGGTAGCCGAGATGAGAACTATCTGCCACAAAAATTTTAACATCATCAGCCAAGGGACTCGGGCAATATTAAGTTTTTCCACCAATGTCAACAGTCAACTTGAATTCGCTTCATTCGATCGCTAAAAAATCCAAATTATCTGCGTTGATCTGCGTCAATCTGCCTGAAATCTGCGGTTGACCGATCGATCGGTTTATGCCATGCAATAAGTCTAGTTAACAGATATATTACTCGCAGCCCAGAAGCAGAAAAAATATTTCCCAAAACACTTGACAGATTCCCGAACTTATGGCAAAGTAGTGATTCGTGACCGATGCGGAACTGGCGGAATTGGTAGACGCGCATGATTCAGGTTCATGTGGTGCAAGCCTTCCGGGTTCAAGTCCCGGGTTCCGCATTCCAAAAGCAGAAGGAAGTTTGGGGTTAACCCGGTAAAGGAAATAACCCCATTCGCTCTGCTGAATTAAACAATGATTACAAGTATTCAAAACCCCCTAGTCAAAGAAATCCGCAGGCTGCACAGCTCGAAGGGACGCAGGGAACAACAATTATTTTTACTAGAAGGGACGCATTTGCTCGAAGAAGCTTGCGCCGCTAAACACCCGCTAGAAACAGTTTGCTGCACTCCCGAATGGTTGGATCGCCACGGGAAATTGTGGGAGCAAATTGGTAGTTTAGCCGATCGCACAGAATTAGTAAGTGCAAAAGTATTAGAGTCGATCGCGACTACAGTCCAACCCGACGGCATTGTCGCCACCGCACCCCGCACCGCCACAGCGCCTGCAGAAATCTCAACTTTAGGAATAGCCCTCGAAACAATCCAAGATCCAGGCAACTTGGGGGCGATCGTCCGCACGGCTGCGGCTGCTAATGCCGATGGTTTGCTGCTGAGCACCGACAGCGCCGATTTAGACCATCCAAAGGTGCTGCGCGCCTCAGCAGGAGCTTGGTTTAAACTGCCCGTAGCAGTCACTCCAGATTTAACCGCCGAAGTCTGGGCGTATAAAAATCGGGGAATGCAAATATTAGCAACCGTTGCCGACGCGAGTTTGACTTATTGGGAAGTAGATTTGCGAGTGCCGACTCTGATAGTTTTGGGTAACGAAGGCTCTGGGTTGTCGCCAGAATTGAGAAGTTTGGCCGATCGACAAATCCAAATTCCCCTGAGTCGTGGCGTAGAATCTTTAAATGTGTCGATCGCCTCTGCCCTGATCTTGTACGAAGCTCAACGCCAAAGAGCTGATTAGACTTATTGCATAAATTTTTGATTGATAGGGAAACCGCAGATAAACGCAGATAAACGCAGATTCATTTCCAGATAGGAGAGCGAATGCCTGCAATTCAAATCTCTTATTTAATTGTTAATTAATGCTTATCTGTAGGGCGGGTTCATCAATATCTGTAACTTCACATTTATAGTCTTGGACCCACGGATGGCCTGAAATCGGGTTTTTATAACCCAAATACCTCGTTACAGCCCGCAGAGTCGCTAAAAAGCCCGGTTTCTTGGGTCGGAGTGCGATCGTCAACTGAAGCTGCCGGGCCTTTAAATTGTATTTTTAACTTCGCTGTGTCCCCAGGGTTTCCTCCCCCTCTCCCCATCTACCCCTCTGAGATTTGGGCGATTTTGTTTAATATGATGCAACTGTAAAGCCAGGAAAGTGGTTACTCTCCTACCAACAGTTCAGGCTGGCATGAAATAAATATGAAGAAGTGTAGGCAAGTGCTCTCACAAATGTTAAGATTCTTAACATAACGTAGTATTGTGCACACCCCAACAAAAACCTAACCTGAGACGGTGCTGACTGGGAGTAGTAGCTAGCTACCATAAAATTAAGCCTCTTTAAATGGAAGGAAAGCGCAAGTCCCCGCCCGCTTTCCTTCCCAGCTAAAGCTAGGGGTTTGCGACTACCGCAAACCTTTAGAGGCACAGATCCTCAGCGGGAAAAGCTCATGAAAACTCTTAAGTCCTCAGATACAGATTCTGTTCGCGCTTACTTGCGGGAAATCGGCCGCGTTCCCTTGTTGACCCATGAGCAAGAAATACTCTACGGGAAACAGGTACAGCGCTCAGCCGCACTGCATCAGGAGAAAAATATTTTAGCCGAAGAGTTAGGCCGCGACCCGACGGCGGCTGAATGGGCACAGGCAGTTGGGCTGTCTGAGGCACAGTTGCAGCGGACGATCGAACACGGGGAAAGGGCAAAGCGCCAAATGGTGGAAGCGAATCTCCGCCTGGTAGTGTCTGTTGCCAAGAAATATATCAAGCGCAACGTAGATTTGCTCGATCTAATTCAGGAAGGTACGATCGGGATGCAGCGGGGAGTAGAAAAATTTGACCCGACTAAGGGCTACAGATTTTCAACTTATGCTTATTGGTGGATTCGTCAGGCAATTACTCGGGCGATCGCCGAAAAAGGCCGCACCATCCGCTTGCCGATCCACATTACCGAAAAGCTCAACAAAATTAAAAAGGCTCAGCGCCTGCTAGCTCAACAGCTCGGCCGCGCGGCTACTTCTGCAGAGTTGGCTGCAGAGTTAGATTTGACTCCCAAGCAAATTCGCGAATATCTCGATCGCTCGCGCCTGCCACTTTCCCTGGACTTGCGCGTGGGAGACAATCAAGATACAGAGTTGGGCGATTTGTTGGAAGATACTGGTACTACCCCGGAAGATTTTGCCCTGCAATCTTCCCTGCGGACTGACTTAGATCACCTGATGGCGGAACTGACTCAGCAACAGCGAGAAGTGCTCGCCTTGCGCTTCGGTTTAGAAGACGGGCAAACCTTAACTTTGGCCAAAATAGGCGATCGACTCAACATCAGTCGGGAACGAGTGCGGCAAATTGAACGGGAAGCTTTGACCAAACTCCGCAAGCGCAAGCAAGATATCAACGATTATCTAGCCAGCTAGATAGATTGGGGATTGGCGATCCGGACGCACCAGATCGCCAATTCCCCATCTAAACATCGTAAAAACCGTCGCCTTTAATTCGGTTGTGCCCACTCAGTGCTGGTAACTGTCCTGCTACATTAGTAAATACTTAGTAATAAAGATCAACAGCGATCGGATAAGGTAAAGGTTATTTAATTTAACCGCCCGCATCTCAAATAAAAAGCTGTCTCTGAAACGGAGGTACTCGTGAGCAACTCATCTAATAAATCCCCAGAATTCTTTGAAGAAGACGGAGAAAATGCCAACTTATTATGGCAATACGTGCAGTCAATGGCTCCCGACACTGTTTCTCAGTTGTCTAAGCCGACTTCTCACGAAGTGTTTCAAGTAATGGAGCGAAATATTGTTGGACTATTGGGGAATTTGCCTTCGGAACACTTCGGGGTGACAGTGACTACCAGTCGCGAACATTTGGGTAGATTGCTCGCCTCAGCTATGATTAGCGGTTATTTTCTCAAAAATGCCGAACAGCGAATGACTTTTGAAAAGTCCATACAAGCCAGTGAGAGACACGGCTCGGACGATTAGTAGATTCTTAACATTTAAGTGTACAAGTGTCAAGCCCCCCCTCGCAAGATGGGGGCTTAATATTTTAGATTTTAGATTTTAGATTTTAGATTTTAGATTTTAGATTGTTGATTTTAGATTTTAGATTTTAGATTGTTGATTAAATAATTGAATAATTATTGATATTATTCTTAAATTCCCAATTCCCCATTCGCAATTCCCCATTCGCAATTCCCCATTCCCAATTTCTAGTTAATATGTCTATTACTCCCTTGGCCCACAAAGTTATCGGCGTTGCTGCAATCTGGAACGATCGCCAACAAATTTTGATTGACAAGCGCCGACAACATGGACTGCACGGGGGTTTCTGGGAGTTTCCGGGCGGAAAAATAGAGCCTGGGGAAACAATCGAAGCTTGCATAAAACGGGAAATTATGGAGGAGTTGGGGATTGTTGTAGAAGTTGGCGATCGCCTGATTACAATTGACCACGACTACACTAAATTTACAGTTAGACTATACGTGCACCACTGCCGCCACGTCAGCGGGGAACCGCAAACGATCGAATGCGATGAAATTCGCTGGGTAACACTCGACGAAATTGACCAATTTACTTTTCCCAAGGCAAACGCACAGATTATTGCTGCACTGCGGCAAAGTTGAACTGTCATGTCAAATTTCTTGCTATCAACTATCAACTGTCAACTATCAACTATCAACTGTCAACTGTCAACTGTCAACTATTTTTGGACGGGCAGAGTAAAGTGAAAACAACTGCCTCTATCGGGTACAGAGTCTACCCAAATTTGACCGTAGTGGGCGCGGATGATGCCTTGACACAGAGACAGTCCAATGCCGTAACCGTCTGTTGATTTATCTCGCTGCAAGCGAAAGCTGTCTTCAAAAATGCTCGCGCAATCTTCTTCAGGAATTCCCGGGCCGCTGTTGCAAATACTGACTTGAACTTTGTAAGCGGTGCGGTGGAGAATTGAAAGATTAACAGTTCCTCGGTCTGGCGTGTACTTGCTGGCGTTGTCAAGCAGGTTGACTATGACTTGTTTGATGCGATCGGGATCGGCATAAACCAAGGGCAAATCTGCGGGAATGTCTGTTTCTAAGTTCAGACTTTTCGCCTGAAATTTGTCTTGAAACTGCAATATTACATCTTGACAAATCGCCCCCAGTTCGATTCTTTTTGGTTCAATGTGGAGTTGAGCGTTTGTACCCCGGGCTGCTTGCAGGATATCTGTAATCATACGATCGACAATTCGGATTTGGCGGCGGGCTTGCTTCATCAAATGAGCCGCCAGAGTCGGTGTCAAACGGGACTTTTGCCCCTCCTTCACCTTCTGATTTGACTCCAAAGTCTCCAAAGCCAAAGATGCCGCCGTCAAGGGATTACGCAAGTCGTGAGCCAGCATCGCAATAATCCGGTCTTTCAACTGCAACTGCTCTTGCAGGTGTTCTTTTTCCTGTTTTAGCCGAAAAACTTCATCCGCAAGCTGCACGAGCTCAGTGGCGCAAGCAACCGAATAGATGGGTTTTGGGTCTGCCAGAGCTGCTGCCGTCAGAGCAGGGGCAGACTGCTGCTGAGCTGCGTATTCTTCTACAGAACGCTTCCAGCGGGGCCACCAGTGTTCGAGTTGGGCGATTAAATTGCTGCCGGCGAGAGTTTGTCGCGGCTCAGGATGAATTTTGAGCAACGAGGGAGTGGCTACAAGTTTAAAGTGTTCGGCTAAATCGGGCTGTTCTCCTACGTCGATGATTTGAAGATCAAAGTCGCACTCTGCCTTCAAATCCTTTAGGGACTTGCGGATGTGTCTGGTCTGTTCCCTAGAAGAGGGACGCTTGTCTACAAACAGCAAAAGCTGTAAAAGCGGTGCGGAATTGACCGGCTGTTCGGGAGAACAGTCAGTGCCGCTGGTGCCGGGTGTTGGATGGACGCTGTTGAGCTTTTCGATCGGGTGAAAATAATTGACCATTGCCGAGCCGAGTTATTTCACTTCTACTTTAATTTAATACTTGCTTTAGATTTATGCTAGTGTCCGATGATTTCATTACGGCGGGCCAATGACATTTTTGAGATGGAAGAAAAATGAGTCGCTGCAGGTGGTGGTGAAAGTGGCGGCCGCCTTTTTTGTGCTGTGCCTGTTGCTGACGCTGCATCGCTACTACAGTTTTTACGCTACTTACGACCAAGGCATTTTCAATCAACTTTTTTGGAACGGCACTCGGGGTCACTTGTTTGAGAGTTCCCTCTCTTCGGCTTTGTCCACTAATGTGGTTCACCAAAATCAGCTCCCGGAAGTATCTTACTACCGGTTGGGGCAGCATTTCACCCCGGCGCTGATGCTGTGGCTGCCAATTTACTCGCTGTTTCCCTCGCCCGTCACTTTGACGGTGTTGCAGGTGACTTTAATTACCGCGGCTGGAGGAGTGCTCTATGCTCTCGCCAGACATTATCTGGAACCGAGGCTGTCGGCGACAATTGTTGTGAGCTATTACTGCGCTAACGCGGTCATCGGCCCGACTTTGGGCAATTTTCACGATATTTGTCAAATTCCACTTTATGTCTTTGGCTTGCTGCTGGCTATGGAGAAGCGCTGGTGGCCCTTGTTTGGGATTCTGGCAACTTTAATTTTGGCCGTGCGAGAAGATGGGGGAGTTGTTTTATTTGGCGTTGGAGTTTACCTGATTTTGAGCCGGCGCTACCCTGGGACTGGTTTAGCCGTCTGCATACTCAGTTTTGGTTATATGATCGTCCTGACCAATCTGATTATGCCTTTGTTTTCTGCTGACATATCCCAGCGGTTTATGATGGAGCGCTTCGGCCAATATGCCGATGGAGATGAAGCTTCGACTCTTGAAATTATTTGGGGAATGGTTAGCAATCCCGGGCGCTTGGTGGCTCAATTATTTACGCCGTTTTTTGGTAAAATTAGATACCTGCTTGGCCAGTGGTTGCCATTAGCTTTGGTTCCTGCTTTCGCGCCTGCATCTTGGATGATAGCTGGATTTCCGCTGCTGAAGCTATTTTTAGCGAAAGGAGAGTCGGTGCTGGCAATTAATATTCGCTATGCGATGACTGTGGTTCCAGGGCTTTTTTATGGGGCGATTCTGTGGTGGGCCCAGCGTCAAAAGGAAGAAGATAGAATGGTGAGAGAGGAAAGAATGTTTTTGCGTTTTCCTTCTGCTTTATTTCCTCTGCCTTCGTCTTCAAGGTTTCGCCGCTTTTGGGCGTTTTGCATCTGTTTGTCGCTATTTTTTACCTTCACTTCTAACCCAAATCGGACTTTTTCTTTGATTTTGCCCGATGCGATCGATCCTTGGGTGCAGGTTCCTCTTGTCAGACAATGGCAGCACGTTTTGCAAGTGCGGCCGCTGTTGGCTCAAATTCCTGCTGATGCTAGCGTGGCAGCGACGAATACTATTGTGCCGATTTTGTCAAGCCGCCGAGAAATTCTCAGGTTTCCGATGTTTGAACTCCGCAATGATGCGGGGAAGGCAGTGAAGATGCAATATGTAATTGCCGATATCTGGCAGTTGCAGCAGTATCAGGCTGCGTTTCGCGGGGAACGGGGACAGTTGCAGGAGATCGTACCGGCGATCGATCGAATGTCCAAATCAGGAGAGTACGGAATTGTTGGCTTTGAAGATGGCGCGATTTTGATGCGTCAGGGTGCTGTTTCTAATTCTGGATCTGCTGCTGCTTGGACGCGTTTTCGCGGCGAATTGGAGCCGATTTTGAAGAAACGGTAAGCGGGTAGTTACGATCGCCATTGCTTCCCTCAGTGGCTCAAATCTTGAGGAAACCTGTTTTTTCAGGTAATGGCGATCGAGCAATTTCCTGCAAAAACCAGGTTTAGGAATGATTTTCTGTCTTTGTTGCTGCCAAAAGTCAGGCATTGGGCATCAACTTGCGATCAACTCAAATTTGAGGCCGATTATTATACAATAAATCTGTTAATCCTAAACATTAAGATATATAAATTATTTGGAGGAAGAAAGATGAAAATTTTGGTATTGGCATGGGAGTTTCCTCCCAGAATCGTAGGCGGTATCGCCCGCCACGTAGCGGAACTGTATCCAGAATTAGTGAAGCTGGGCCACTCGATTCACTTAATTACAGTCGAGTTCGGCCACGCGCCAATGTACGAAGTGGTGGAAGGAATACGGGTGCATCGGGTGGTGGTGGGGCACGCCAGGGACTTTTTTCACTGGGTCGCGAATCTCAATCAAAGCATGGGCAAACAAGGCGGCAAACTAATGCTGGAGGAAGGCCCCTTTGATATCATCCACGCTCACGATTGGTTGGTGGGAGATGCGGCGATCGCCCTCAAGCATACCTTTAAAGTACCCCTAATTGCCACCATCCATGCCACCGAATACGGGCGCTTCAACGGCATCCACAACGAAGGACAGCGCTACATTAACGGCAAGGAAAACGACCTCGCTTACAACGCTTGGCGGGTAATTGTTTGCAGCGACTATATGCGGCGGGAAGCCGAACGGGTACTATCGACTCCGTGGAACAAAATCGAGGTAATTTACAACGGAATTAGAGCCGAAAAAAAGCCGCGCTGGAACGAATTTGACGCGATGAACTTCCGCCGCCAGTTTGCGACAGACGACGAAAAAATAGTATATTATGTAGGAAGAATTAGCTATGAAAAAGGCATTGCTGTATTTCTAAATGCTGCACCTAAAGTAATTTGGGAAATGGGGGGCAAAGCGAAAATTGTGATTGTTGGCGGCGGCAATACAGACCATCTAAAACAGTTGGCTTGGCATTTAGGAATTTGGCATAAGTGTTATTTTACGGGGTTCATGTTTGAGGAAAATCTTGACAAATTTCAGACGGTGGCTGACTGCGCGGTTTTTCCCAGTCTTTACGAACCTTTTGGGATTGTAGCGTTAGAAAGCTTTGCTGCAAGAGTGCCTGTGGTGGTGTCGAATGCGGGCGGACTTCCAGAGGTGGTGCTGCACACTAAAACTGGCATTGTTACTGAGGCAAACAATCGGGATTCTTTGGCATGGGGAATTTTGGAGGTGCTGAAAAATCCGGGTTACGCGCGGTGGTTGGTTGACAATGCTTATGAGGATTTGGAACGCCGATTTAGTTGGCCGAAGTTGGCGATGGAAACCCAGTGGGTTTATGACCGGGTGGTGGAGGAAAGGGCTGAGGTTGATTGGTAAGAGTGTTGACTGTTGACTGTTGACTGTTGACTGTTGACTGTTGACTGTTGACTGTTGAGTAAAATATCAACTTTTTTAGAAGTAGAAGTAGGTTGGGTTGAGTGATAGCGAACCCTACGCTTCGCTCCGCCCAACATCTTATTTGAAATGAAGAGTTGGGTTTCGTTACCTCAACCCAACCTACATATTTGGGATTTCACTCCATTGAGAACCGCTATAGTTGCAAATATTAAGGATTTGTAACACAATGATATGGATACACTTGACGTTAGCTTGAGTGGACTCGGAAGATTTAAAGGGAATTCGCATCTTGAATATTTTTAGGGACATCGATCCCCAACCCAGACGCAGCTTGCTGACTTTATTCACCGCAGGCCTGCTATTCTGGTCGAGTTTGGCTTCGCTGCTGCCAACTTTGCCGCTGTACGTTCAATCTGTGGGCGGCACAAAACAGCAAATTGGCTTTGTGATGGGTGCATTTGCGATCGGACTTTTGCTATCGAGGCCACCGTTGGGTAAAATAGCCGACAGCAGGGGGCGAAAACAAGTTTTGCTGCTAGGCGTGGCAGTCGCTGCGATCGCCCCTGTGGGCTACCTGTTAGCTCAATCTATCCCCTTACTGTTACTTATTCGCGTTTTTCACGGCATTAGTATCGCCGCTTTTACCACAGCTTACAGCGCTTTGGTAACAGATTTGTCGCCACCAGGAAAGCGGGGCGAATTAATCGGTTACATGAGTTTGGTGAGTCCTATTGGTCTAGCATTTGGCCCGGCTATTGGCGGATTTGTGCAAGCTGGGGTTGGTTATACTCCTTTGTTTGCGATGTCGGCGGTTTTCGCTGCAACGGCTGTATTTTTTACCTGCAAAATTGCGGAACCTAATTTTGCAGATTTAACACAATCGGACTCGCTATCTGAGGACAAAAATAGCCAAAAATACTGGGAAATGCTGTGGAATCCTAGAGTGCGGATTCCGGCTTTAGTGTTATTGCTGGTTGGTTTAGTATTCGGAACTTTGAGCACTTTTATGCCTTTGTTTATCCAAGAAACTAAGGCTAATTTGAATCCGGGATTATTTTATTCTACGGCGGCTATCGCCAGTTTCGGTATACGGTTGCTCACGGGACGGGCTTCGGACAAATACGGTCGGGGCTTGTTTATTTCTGGCGGCTTAATTTGTTATGCGGTATCTATGTTATTGTTGTATTTTGCTAACAACAGCAGTGCTTTTTTAATAGCAGCTTTGGTTGAAGGTTGCGCGGGCGGTACGGTTTTGCCGATGATGGTAACGCTGATGTCGGACAGGTGCGAACCTCATGAAAGGGGCCGCTTGTTTTCGCTTTGTATTGGCGGATTTGATTTGGGAATTGCGATTGCTGGGCCGACTTTAGGCTTTGTTGCTGAACAAGTTGGCTACAGAAATATGTTTGGTTTTGCGGCTGGCCTCGCTGGCTTGGCTTTGCTGGTTTTTATTACTCAGTCTAGCAAGGGCTTGTCTAATTCGATGAAATTTGCGATCGGTAGAGGCAAAGATATTTATGCTTTGAATCAGTAGACTTGAATTGCCAAAGTCCTTTTAATCAATTTTGGGGCGATGCTCAAAGCCCACTCCACCATAAAAAATGATTTTTGTGGGATGGGCTTTGAGCATCGTCCTAGATATTTTTGCAAGAGGTCTAGTAAACGCACAAAATTAAAAAAGTTATGAGTTTTAAGTCGTGAGTTGGATTAATTTCTTAATTCAAAACTCAGAATTCAAAATTCATAACTTTTAGTAGTGGGCTTGGAGGGATTCGAACCCCCGACCTCATGGTTCGTAGCCATGCACTCTATCCAACTAAGCTACAAGCCCCTGTTGCTTGGAGAGTTGAAATTTTAGATTTAATCTAAAATTGAACAATCTCTGTTCCGCACAGAATCTAACAGTAACACCATTCTCAAAATAATGCAAGACCTTTCTCAAAATATTTCTAAATTGCCCGATCGCCCGCAGCTAACTCACCTCGACAACAGCGGGGAAGCCCAAATGGTGGACGTTTCGGCGAAAGTGGCAACTGTGCGGCAAGCTGTGGCCGCGGGGCGGGTGCGGATGCTACCGGAGACGTTTGCTGCGATTGAAGCGGGGAATGCGCCGAAAGGGGATGTGTTGGGCACTGCGAGGCTGGCTGGGATTATGGCGGCCAAGCAGACGGCTAATTTGATTCCTCTGTGTCACCCTCTGCCGCTGAGTAGCGTGAAGGTGCAGGTGATAGCGGATGCTGGGTTGCCGGGGTATCAAATTCGGGCGACGGTGAAGATTAAGGCGGAAACTGGGGTGGAAATGGAGGCGCTGACGGCGGTTTCGGTGGCGGCGCTGACTTTGTACGATATGGCGAAGGCTTTGGAAAAGTCGATCGCCATTGAATCGATTCGTCTGGTAAGCAAAAGCGGTGGCAAATCAGGGGATTATCAAAATTTAGAGGAATAAATTTCCTGTCTTGAGAGGGATGCAGAATTCAAAAAGCTGCGCTTAAGATTAAAATAGGCACAGAACTACTAATATCATGTGAAAAACTATGCCTCCTCGTTGGCCCCGCAAACCCGATCGCAACGATCCAGAGTACCGCCGCTTAGATGACCGGATGAATTTTGCCATCCACGTCGGTCTTTTTTCTGCTACAAATTCTGGTTTGTGGTTTGTTCAAAATTTGCAAAAGGCTGATTGGCCTTGGGCAGTTTCGGTAACGGGTGTATGGGCTCTAGTAGTTTTGGCCCACGCGATTTTCATTTTTGCGATCGCCGATTATTCGCCCCTCACCAAAGATTCTGGCTGAAGGCAGTTGTCGGCGATCGGTTAACTTTTTTTGACGGATCACCAATAACTTTCTGCTTTTTATATGGCTAATACTACTCAGGCGATCGAATCCTTAGCAGCCGAAATCGGCGAAAATGTCTACATTGACATTGCCAAGTGGCATTTGTATCTCCGTGATGCCCACCTGCATACGGTGGTTGCCCAACAACTTTATTCAATGCTGGAAAAGGGCAATTTAGATACTGACAAAGTTGAAGGAGTTTTGCAAGGAATTTCAATCAAGTTGGGCGGCGGCAAGCGAGAAGTGCCGCTGGCAGATTTGATTCCGATGCAGTGTCAAGTTAAGTTGATGGATGTTTTGGAGGAATTTCAGCGTCAGATGTGATATCAATTGTTGATTTGGATTTAAGTGCGATCGCCCTTTGTGGATTTAATGGCGATCGCACTTTTCATTTTTCCCTAAACCAGCATGAAGTTAGCCGCTGTTAGCGAATTGGCACTCACTCCAATCATCACACCTAACTCTTCTCCTGTCAAGGCATTTTTGATAATTGTACCCTGAGTATTTTGAGTTATTGCTAACTGGCTAAAGCTCAAACCTCCGCTTAGTGCGATCGAATCTTGACCAATGGTAAAATCAGCAATAATGTCAAATCCTTGACCTGCATTTAAGACAAAGATATCATTGCCGCTACCGCCAATCAAACTATCATTTCCCAAATCTCCGTAAAGGATATCAGAGCCTTTTCCGCCCAGGAGAGTATCGTTATCTTCCCCACCGTAAATAGTATCATTTCCTTCACATCCTCCCAGAATATCTGCTTGTTCGTTACCGCTGATAAAATCATTGCCAGCACCGCCGCAGATGGTATCCGAACCCTCATTTCCAAACAGGTAGTCGTCTCCATCACTACCAAGCATTATGTCGTCACCTTTGCCTCCAAATAAGGTGTCATTATCCTTGCCCCCATCGATGAAGTCATTATCTTTATCACCCCGAATGATGTCATTACCTTCGCGGCCATTTATGGAGTCATTGCCTTTGCCTCCGAAGATTAAATCATTGCCCAAGTCGCCAAGAACGATGTCGTTTCCTTCATCTCCAAATAGGATGTCATCACCTTTGCCACCGCTGATAAAATCATTGCCTGTGTTGCCGTTGAGGATGTCGCGAACCTCGCCACCATATAAGTTATCATTCCCTGATTTGGCATCGAATATATTGCCGTTGTTGCTGCCGAGAAATTCATCGTTTTGGGCAGTGCCTATTTGAATTCCCGATACACCGAGTATGGTGTTTTCAACTGAGTTAGGTTGGTTTAAGTTGGGATAGTCAATGTCATCGCAGATGCAGTCGTCATTGGGGATGTTATTAGTTATTGGTGTTGGCGTTATTGATGGTGTTGGCGTCGGTGTTTCAGCAGGGGTTGGTGCAGGGGTTGGTGCAGGGGTTGGTGCAGGGGTTGGTGCAGGGGTTGGTGCAGGGGTTGGTGCAGGGGTTGGTGCAGAGATTGGTGCAGGGGTTGGTGCAGAGATTGGTGCTGGTGTGGGTGTGGGTGTTGGTGTTGGTGTTTCCCCAGGGATTGGCGCTGGTGTGGGTGTTGGTGTTGGTGTTTCCCCAAAGATTGGCGCGGGTGTGGGTGTTGGTGTTGGTGTTTCCCCAAAGATTGGTGCGGGTGTGGGTGTTGGTGTTGGTGTTTCCCCAAAGATTGGTGCGGGTGTGGGTGTTGGTCTTGGTGTGTTCGGAGGGATTGGTGCGGGTGTGGGCGTGGGTGTGGGCGTGGGTATCGGTGCGGTGTCGTTGTCAGTATTAGTAACTGCGACATCTGAAGCATCAACACCACTGTAATTAGTATCGGTACTGGTAGCGGGTGCGGTGACAATGTTGTAAGCAACATTCCCATCTACTACTAAGTCATCTACTCCGGTGACAGTGACGGTTTGGGGAGTATTCCAGTTAGCCGATGTGAAAGTTAAACTCGGTTTATCTACAGTACCTTCAGCCGTATTATCCGAAGTCGTCCCAATCGTCACATCTGCTGTAGGCTGGCTATTTAGAACTACCGTAAAAGTAGTAGTTCCCCCCGCTTCAGTAGTTGTTAAACCGCTGGTAGGAGTGACGGTGATGCCTTTGCTGTCGTTGTCAGTATTAGTAACTGCGACATCATCCGCATTAACACCACTGTAATTAGTATCGGTACTGGTAGCCGCAGCGGTGACAATGTTGTAAGCAACATTCCCATCTACTACTAAGTCATCTACTCCGGTAACGGTGACAGTTTGGGGAGTATTCCAGTTAGCCGACGTGAAAGTTAAACTCGGTTTATCTACAGTACCTTCAGCCGTATTATCCGAAGTCGTCCCAATCGTCACATCTGCTGTAGGCTGGCTATTTAGAACTACCGTAAAAGTAGCAGTCCCCCCCGCTTCAGTAGTTCTTGTTAAACCACTGCTGGGAGTGACGGTGATGCCTTTGCTGTCATTGTCAGTATTAGTAACTGCGACATCATCCGCATTAACACCGCTGTAATTAGTATCGGTACTGGTAGCAGCAGCAGTGACAATATTGTAAGCAACACTGCCATCTACTAATAAGTCATCTACTCCGGTGACAGTGACGGTTTGGGGAGTATTCCAGTTAGCAGAGGTGAAAGTTAAACTGGGTTTATCTATTGTCCCTTCAGTCGTTTTATCGGAAGTCATCCCAACAGTCACATCTGCTGTAGGCTGGCTATTGAGAACTACTGTAAAATTAGCTGTTCCGCCCGCTTCGGTAGTGGTTAAACCGGCAGTCGGAGTGACGGTGATGCCTTTGCTGTCGTTGTCAGTGTTGGTAACTGCGACATCATCGGCATTAACACCGCTGTAATTGGTATCGGTACTGGTAGCAGCAGCAGTGACAATGTTATAGGCAACATTTCCATCTACTACGCTGTCATCTACTCCGGTGACAGTGACGGTTTGGGGAGTATTCCAGTTAGCCGATGTGAAAGTTAAACTCGGTTTATCTACAGTACCTTCAGCCGTATTATCCGAAGTCGTCCCAATCGTCACATCTGCTGTAGGCTGGCTATTTAGAACTACCGTAAAAGTAGCCGTTCCCCCTGCTTCTGTGGTTGTTAATCCGGCAGTGGGATTGATAGAAATTCCCGCAATATCATCGTCTTGAATCGTGGTGGTTATTGGAGAACCAATAATGTTAGCAGTTCCTGGGGCAGTGGCGTTGCTCAGAGTGAGTGCTAGGGTTTCGTTAGGTTCGGCAATTCGATCGCCCAAAACATCCACCGCAATAGTCGCTATGCTAGCATTGGCCGCAAAACTAATCGTACTACCAGTAGCCGTGACCCCAGTTCCGGTAACATTGGCGTTGTTGTAATCTGCACCGTTGGTTGCGGTTCCCCCAAAGCTAAAATCGATGCTGCTACTTTGGCTAATTTCTCCGCTGCGAGTAACGGTGAAACTTACCGTTTGAGTGCCGCTATTTCCCTCAGTGATGCTAGCGGTACTGCCGACAACGCTGTAAGTAATATCGTTATCAGTAATCTGGGCATTCACCGGCCCGATCGCCAATGTTGTCGGATAATTGGGATCGGTACTGTTGGTAATCGCGTGGGTTAGTGCACCGGTATGGTTGTTTTCTGGTAGCGTGTCATCAACAGCACGAACGGTGACAGTTTGGGGAGTGATACCATTAACATTTGTGAAGGTTAGAATTTGCGTGGCAGCAAAATTCGTTCCATCTAGGCTAACTTCTGCTTGAGTATCCGCCGTCACGGTAATGTCAACATTGCTGGTGGGGAGGGTGTTCAATTGTAGGGTATAAGAATCGGTAATTCCCCCTTCTGTTACTTCGGTACTGCCAGCAGATTGAGTGACGGTAACGCCTGGAGAGTCGTTGTCTGTGTTGGTGACATTGACATCTTCTGGGTTGAGATTGTTATAGTTTGTGTCGGCTGTGGTGGTGTCGGCAGCGGTGATAATTTGGTAGGCAATATCACCGTCAGCCACTAAATCATCTACGCCGGTGATGGTGGCAGTTTGGTAAACGTTCCAATTGGTGGAATTAAATGTGAGGTTCGCGGGTAAAACCGTGCCTTCTGCTGTGTTGTTGCTGGTTAAGCCAAGGATGACATCGGCGGTGGGTTGGCTGGTTAAGCGGATGTCAAAGGTGGCTTGACCACCGAATTCGCTGGTATTGCCGCTAATCGGGAGGATTTGAAAGCCAGCAGTGTCGTTGTCGGTGATGGTGAAACTACCTGTGGTAGTGGTTCCTAATTGAATGCCTGCCGATGGGCTGCTAATGGTGAGGGTGGCAGTTTCGTCAATTTCGGCAATTTGGTCGTCGCTAATGGTGAAGGTGACTTGTCCGCTGGTGGCGCCATCGGCGATGGTAATTTGGGTGGGAATGGTGCCGGTGAAATCAGCAGCCGTTGCTGTTCCAGTTAAGGCTAGGTCAACGGTTTGGTTGCCGGCTACGGGTGCGTTGGTAGTAGCGGTGACGGTGATGGCGGTGGTTCCGGCTTCGGTGCCGGTAGTCGGGGTAACTGAGAGGTTGACGTTGGGGAAGTCGTTGTCGGTAATCGCAATATTTTGACTGGTGTTCGCTCCCAACACTATCCCAGCCGAAGGATTGCTGATAGTTAGAGTTGCAGTTTCGCTTCCTTCAATTAAGGCATCATCGGCAACAGTAAATGTAACTGTTCCTGTAGTTTGTCCAGTGGGAATGGTGATGGTTGTGCCGCTGAGGTTGTAGTCGCCAGCGGTGATATTTGTTCCTGCTACGCCTAAGTCAACGGTTTGAGGGCCTGTAACTGTTTCAGATGCGATGGCGGTGACGGTGATGGCGGTTGTTCCTGCTTCTGTGCCTGCGCTACTGCTGACTAAGAGGTTGACGTTGGGGAAGTCGTTGTCGGTAATCGCAATATTTTGACTGGTGTTCGCTCCCAACACTATCCCAGCCGAAGGATTGCTGATAGCTAAAGTTGCAGTTTCGCTTCCTTCAATTAAGGCATCATCGGCAACAGTAAATGTAACTGTTCCTGTAGTTTGTCCAGTGGGAATGGTGATGGTTGTGCCGCTGAGGTTGTAGTCGCCAGCGGTGATATTTGTTCCTGCTACGCCTAAGTCAACGGTTTGAGGGCCTGTAACGGCACTCTCTGCGGTAGCGGTGACGGTGATGGCGGTTGTTCCTGCTTCTGTGCCTGCGCTACTGCTGACTGAGAGGTTGACGTTGGGGAAGTCGTTGTCGGTAATCGCAATATTTTGACTGGTGTTCGCTCCCAACACTATCCCAGCCGAAGGATTGCTGATAGCTAAAGTTGCAGTTTCGCTTCCTTCAATTAAGGCATCATCGGCAACAGTAAATGTAACTGTTCCTGTAGTTTGTCCAGTGGGAATGGTGATGGTTGTGCCGCTGAGGTTGTAGTCGCCAGCGGTGATATTTGTTCCTGCTACGCCTAAGTCAACGGTTTGAGGGCCTGTAACGGCACTCTCTGCGGTAGCGGTGACGGTGATGGCGGTTGTTCCTGCTTCTGTGCCTGCGTTACTGCTGACTGAGAGGTTGACGTTGGGGAAGTCGTTGTCGGTAATCGCAATATTTTGACTGGTGTTCGCTCCCAACACTATCCCAGCCGAAGGATTGCTGATAGTTAGAGTTGCAGTTTCGCTTCCTTCAATTAAGGCATCATCGGCAACAGTAAATGTAACTGTTCCTGTAGTTTGTCCAGTGGGAATGGTGATGGTTGTGCCGCTGAGGTTGTAGTCGCCAGCGGTGATATTTGTTCCTGCTACGCCTAAGTCAACGGTTTGAGGGCCTGTAACGGCACTCTCTGCGGTAGCGGTGACGGTGATGGCGGTTGTTCCTGCTTCTGTGCCTGCGTTACTGCTGACTGAGAGGTTGACGGGGTTGCCTAAAATCGTACCGTAAACATCGTTATTGTCTTGGTTATTGCCGACACCGTTGGCAGAGGTGGTGGCAGCGGGAGTGCCAGCTTGGTTGGCTGCGGTGTTGCTGGTGAAAGTTGCTCCTAATCCAAATGAGGTGACAATAGGTAGCGCAGTTGGCATTCCCTGGTTGTTGCCGTTAGCGTTGGTGAGGGACTGCATGGCGAAAATTGCCCCACCTTTGCCTTGACCGGGGCTCGCGCCTGTGCCGCCTGTGGCTGTGTTGTTCGTAAAAGCGGTGTTATTAAGCGTTAAAGCCCCTTGGCGGATGAAGATGGCACCACCTAAACCAGCACCGCTGCCGCCGTAGCGGTAACCGCTGCCGCCGCCGCCAAAGTTGCCGCCGTTGGTGCTGTTACTGCCGCCGCCGCCGCCGCCATAGCCACCTAAACCAAAACTGGTGTTGCCCCAGCCGCCGCCGCCGCCACCAAAACCGCCTCTGCCGCCCGCCAAGCCAGCGCCAGAGGCGGTGCCACCGCCGCCGCTGCCCACGTCACCGTTGCCGGCGGCGCCGCCGCCAAAGATGCCGCCGACGCCGCCCAAGCCACCGGTCAAGCCACCGTTGCCACCGGCTCCACCGGGGTTGGTGCCGTCAAAACCGTTGCCGCCAAAGCCGCCGCCGCCGCCGCCGCCGCCATCAAAACCGCTGATGTAACCGCCGCCGCCGCCGCCAATTGCTTGATTGCCATTAAACGCAATATTATTAAGTGCAACCGTGCCGTTATAAACAAACAAACCGCCACCCATCCCGGCAGCAGCACCCCCCCCACTACCACTACTTCGACCACCATTTCCGCCTTGGGCTCGTCCGTTAGTGATAGTCATGTTGGAGAAACTGACGATTCCCGAATTGACAAAGAAGGGACGAACATCACCCGCATCATTGATGCTGTTGTTATTGATATCCCCGCTTACGATGAAACCGCCACCAATAAAGGCAATATTGCTGTTAATGGGAACATTAGGAGTTCCTGTAAATCGGACATTTGTTTGGATAGTAATAGTGTCATCGCCACCTGCGGCATTCGCATCTAAAATTGCTTTGCTCAATGTGCCTGCTACAGTGCCTGTGCCATCATCGGTTGCGACTGTGACATCAAAGTTAGCCAGGGTATAGTCATAATCTTCCATCGCCTGCCGATTAAACGGCACGGCGGATTCAATCTGGCCCGTTACTATTTCTAAATCCCAGTCGCCGCCTTTAACGGCATTTCCTGTTAAGTCGTTAGAGGCTGCGACATCTGCTCCGGTGAGTTCGCTCAATCGCTTGACAAAATTATTGCCAGTTTCTCCGGCAGCTGCATCGCATCCATATAATAGGATGTCGCCGTTTTCTGTGAGGCCATTTCCCCACTGTTTTAGCTGAGTGTTGAAATTTTCTATATCATTCCCATTCAGTACATCTGAACCAAGTTTTAGACTGCCTTCGCTGCCGTGTGAAAGGATATGCACTGCTTCAATATCTTTTTGATTAGCCAAGGCATTGGTAATTTGCTCGATGCCGCTCAAATTTTCATTTAAAATGAAAATTTGAGCGGCATCGATGTTTTGAATCAGGCTTTGATAGTTCTGTACAGAAGGATCTACGAAAATGATTTGTTGGTTGGTGGTTGGTAAGTTCATGGTTGTTGAAATCCTTGAGATTTATGGTTTATATTTAAGTCCGGTGGCATTGGAATTGATATTACCCACAGTCGGGACATGACGCCGTGCCCATTGGTGTCAACTTAAGCTGTCAGCCCGCCAGTTTTCTCGCTCGCCCGCCAGTCCGCCAGGGAATGAATTCCCTGTCTCATAGCTAAAGTCCTCTAAAAGAGGACTAATGAGTTTTTCAGTCCTCTTTGAGAGGACTTGCGCTTTGAGGCAGGGGTTTCAACCCCTGCCGGAATGTGGCTTCGCGACAATGGCGCTGGCGCGGCTGTTTGTGGCATCTGTCCAAAAAGATAAGCTATCAAATCGCTCGAACAAATCGGGGGGTAAAATTGTTTTTCTCGGTTTAAACTCGACTTTGGCACGCACTTGATGCAATCCTTTTGTTTGTAGTCTCTTATCGAATTCTGGTTCGTGATATTGAACATTCTCGAAATCATGCTCGAAAAGTTCTTCGCCCAAAAATTGATAAATTAGCGACATTATTTTAGCGGGGTTTATAGTTAACAGCTCGTAATCTACCAGTAGAATAGATGCACTTTGTTCGCTGTAGAATGCTTCTTTGAGAGCGTTGTAAGCATAACCAACTAAACGGGAACCCTGACTTAATGCTTCGGTGCGGCTGTAGACTGTCGCCCGTTCCGCTGGATTGTTAAATAACCGGGAAATATCAAAGGCGTTGCGCCGAATCAGTATCTCGATGCTGTCCATAATCCAGGCGATGTTTCTGACGCAGCAGATGACTTTTGCTTCGGGAAATAGTTCCTGAACTAATGGTAATTTGCTGCACCACAGGCGATTGGTGTCGAAGATAATTTCTTTGTCGGCTTGCGGGTGGTAATAAGCCGAAAAGATGCTCATAATCAGCGCCCGTTTTTGTTCGGGGGAAATGAACGCGGAAAACTCGTTGTCTTCGCTCATGGCTTCCAGCATTCTCTCCACTAATCCCCCCACTGGGCTAGTCATAGCAGCGTGAAACCGGGGATTTTGTCGTAGTAGTGCAGCCAGCAAAGTAGACCCTGAGCGTGGTAGTCCTGATATGAAGTGGGATCTCACTGGCTTCGCGTAGGAATGAATGTAAATAACATAGATGCAATCCAAATGTATCATACTAAAGACATATCTTTTATAGCATATTTTTATTTATACTCCGCAACACAACTCTGCTGGTTTACGATATCTTTACAATCTAGACATCGTGGGTTTACTTTCCCTGTCTCTATCATTGCTTCGGGCCCCTGCCTCTGTAAAGTCGGAAAAGTCGGATCTTAAAGTCGGAAAAGTCGGATCTTTTCCATGTGGACATAATTTAGACCTCCCTCAGAGGCTGTGGGTATGAGGGCGTATTTTTTTTGTAAGAATTTTATTGGCTGTTTTGCCAGACAGCATTAAGGTTGACGATATCTTTACAATCTAGACATCGCCGTTGTTAATTATTGGGGAATTTTTAACCGCTGATGCGGGCGGATGGACGCGGATGGACGCGGATAATTGTTGATTTGGGTGTAAGGCCGATCGCACTTTGTCTCAAATTCCTGGAATCGGCCGCAAATTTCTGATATTTATTTGCGAAAACGTCCCCGAATGCGATCGACAAACATATCAACTTCCGGCAACTTCATCTGACTGACAAACACCGCAAAAACTGCTAACCCTACAAAACTTGCCACACTCAACTGCACTAATTGAATTACCACACCTTCAGTACCCAAAACTCTTTGACAGCCTTGCAGAGTAGCCAAGGTGACGAAAGCAGTTAGACAACTGCCAGAAGTTAACCCCAGAAAAGGCAAACTCCACTCCCCCCAAGGCAGACCACCCAGCTTTTTATCTAAAAAGTACAAAAGCATAATCATCGAAACAAGATTCACTCCCACCGTCGCCAAAACTAATCCGGGCGCGCCAAAAGCTCCTACCAACAAATAATCCAAAAGACCGTTTAAAAAGATATTGATAATACTGATGCGAAAAGGGGTTTCCCCGTCTCCCAAAGCGTAAAATACCCGTACCAAAACGTCGCGTCCCAAATACACAAACATTCCAATACTGTAAGCCATCAATATCGGCGTCACAAACTGCGATGCTGACCGATCGAAAGCATAGCGTTCGTAAACAACACGGACGATCGGGCCGGCAAGTGTTACCATTAAAGCGCTTAGGGGCAGCATCGTAACGCCGGTCAAAATTAAAGATTGACGAATTCGATCTTTTAATTCCGGCCAGTCTTTGGGTTCGGCAAGGCGAGAAAAGATTGGCAAAAATGGTACTAAAATTACATTAGAAATGATGCCTAAAGGAGTCATAACCAACAAGCCGCTGTAACCCATCGCAGATGCAGCTTGAGGGATGTAGGATGCAAAAAATAGGTCAGTATAGACATTAATTTGCAGCATTCCCGATGATAAAGTAGCAGGAACCATCACCTTAACTACTTCTTGTACTCCGGGACGTTTAAAATTGAACCGCAAACGCAATTTTCCCAAGCCCGCGCGCGACTGCGCCACCAGTTGCACCAACCACTGCAAAACTGCTCCCGCTAAAGTTCCCCAAGCTAACACTAAACCGCCCATTAGTGCGTACCCAGGCTGAGTAATTTTTTCTCCGAGTTGCAGGGCGAGAATCGCCAAACCGCCGACAAGTGCAACACTAGAAAATAAAGGACTAATCGAAGGCAACCAGTACATATCGGCGGCGTTGAGAGTGCCGAAACCAATACCGATTAAGCCTGAAAGTAATGCCATCGGTGCCATGATCCGAAATTGTTGGACAGCAATTGCTTTGATTGCTAAGCCTTCTGCTGTTCTATTTAATCCCGGTGCTACCAAATCTATCAGCGGATCGGCGAAAATAATTAAAGCGACTGTTACTAACAAAAGTATGCCGCCGACTAAGGTGGTGATAGTCTCGACTAAGGGTGCAGCTTCTTTTTTGTCGCGGCGGGCTAAAACGCTGACTATGGCGCTGTGAAAAGGCCCGTTGATGCCTCCGAGTAAAATAAATAAGAAACCGGGTATGACGTAGGCGTAGTTGTAGGCATCGACGGCGACACCGACTCCAAAGGCTGCGGCGATCGCAATTTGGCGCACCAACCCGAAGACTTTACTAATCAGAGTGGCGACTGCGACAATGCCGGCAATCCCTGCTAGGGAACGAGAGGGCTTCTGCGGTTCAGACACAAATAGTTACAAATGCTAGTGATAAAAGGCTTCACTAAGTTTAATAGCAAATCTGGAAAATCATAACATGAATTCAGAAAATTTCTATTCCGCATTACCTTTACTGGACAATTTTCTCAAGATTACCGATCTGGGTAATTTTGTTGACGTACCTGATGATTGGTACATTGTTGTCACAGATATTCGCGGTTCTACCAAAGCGATTGAAGCTGGAAAATACAAAGAAGTTAACTTATTGGGAGCTTGTTCGATCGCTGCTGTTTTGAATGTAGCAGGCAAAATAGAAATTCCCTTTATCTTTGGTGGCGACGGCGCTTCTCTGTTAATGGGGCCATCGCTTTTACCCGCTGCTAAGATTGCTTTGCTTGCCACTCAACAAATGGCTAAGACTGAATTTGACATGGATTTGCGAGTTGGGGCTGTGCCGGTTAAAGTTGTGGTAGCAGCTAATTACCCGGTTAAAATAGCTAAGTTTAAAGTTTCCGAAAATTACAGCCAAGCTGTTTTTATCGGGGGCGGCTTAACCCGTGCGACTGAACTTATTAAAGACCCTGCTGCTGGTAATATTTACAGTATTAAAAATCAGGGCGTTTCAGAAACAGCCGATTTTTCAGGATTGGAGTGCCGGTGGCAGGATATTCCCAGCAAGTACGGGGAAATAGTAACGCTGCTGGTAATGGTGCGATCGGATTTCGATCGGCAAAGTCATCTATTTTATAGAAATATTTTAGAAAAAATTGAATACATTTACGGCAAGGAAGATTGTTTAAATCCTATTAATGGTAAAAATCTTAATTTGACATTGAATAGCAAAAAGCTAATTAAAGAAATTCAAGTTAGGGCGAGCAATGCTAGTTGGCTAGACCGCCAGATAGATTTATCAAAAATACAGTTAGAGACGGCGCTTGGTTCGCTGCTAATGAATTTGAAAGTTAAGACAGAAGAGTTAGATTGGGGAGTTTATAAAGATATTGCGATCGCAGCTACGGATTACCGAAAATTTGATGATATGTTGCGAATGGTAATTTCGGGCAATGGGTGGCAGCGAAAAAAATTGACGGTGTACTTGGAAAAGAATTACCGAGAAGGCAAGCTGGTTTACGGTTTGCACGTTGCTGACAGAGCGTTGATGACTTGTTTGGTGTTTGAACGCAACGGCCGCCAAGTACATTTTATAGACGGTGCTGATGGAGGTTATACTTTAGCTGCAAAGGATATGAAACAAAGAATGAATCAATAAGCCGGGAGCATCTCATATTTGTAAAAATACTTCTTTTGACTCCTGATTTCTGACTCTTTCCTCCTGTCCCGCAGTCTCGGGCCTCCTACCTCCAATTTCTAGCTGGGCTGCTTTCATTGAGATGCTCCCAGTAAGCCTACCTAAACTACAAACCGTCGTTTCGTGCTATGATGCCTCAATCTAAAATCTAAAATCTAAAATCGAATTACCGTGCTGAAACTTTATCACAATCCGCTTTCGACTAACAGCCGCCGGGTTTGGATCGCCTTGCTCGAAAAGGACATTCCGTTTGAATTGGTGTCGATGAAATTAAATGGCGATCAATTTCAGCCAGATTTTTTGGCAATTAGCCCTTTTCACCACGTTCCTGTTTTAGCTGATGGGGATTTTAATATAATAGAAACGCTGGCAATTCTCGATTATCTGGAAGCTAAGTATCCCGCGCCTGCACTGCTACCGGAGGATGAAGGAGAAAGGGCGATCGTGCGGATGGTGGAAATGGTGACAGTGAACGAGTTGACGCCGGCGATGAGTCCTTTTGTACGCCAGACTTTCGGCGGCGAAGGCGACCCGGAAAAGTTGGAGCAATCACAGCAGCAAGTAGCTGCGGTACTGAGGTTTTTTGAGGGTTTGTTGGGCGATCGCTCTTTTTTTGGCAAGGGCGATCGTATTACTCTAGCCGATATTGTTGCTGGAGTTTCCGTGCCGTGGCTGCCTAGTTTGGGCATATCTTTGGACGAATATCCCAATTTAAATGCTTGGTCGGAACGCTTAAATTCCCGCGATTCTTGGCAAAAAACTCAAGCTAGTCCCGAATTGGTAGAAGCTTTTAAAGCGCAAATGAAACAGTTGATGAAAGGCAGGCACAAGCAACCTTTGAACGATCAAATAAATGATGCGAACAAAGAAAAAAGTTAACTCACGACAAAACTTACGCAAGTAGCAGATTGAAACAGGTTTGTAGTTGCGCTTCAGCGCTGAAGCGCAACTACAAACCTACTAAAATATCAAAATATAATGAGTGACTTTATTTACAAATATCCCGCTTTATTACCAGGCATTTTAATCAAGCGGTACAAGCGATTTTTTGCCGAAATCGAACTAGATTCGGGAGAAATTATCACCGCGCACTGTCCGAATACCGGCCCGATGACTGGTGTTTTGATTCCGGGTAATCCTGTCCTAGTATCTGCCAGCGATAATCCCAAACGCAAGTTAGCTTATACTTGGGAATTAATTAAGGTTTGCGATACTGTACCTGTTTGGGTGGGAGTTAATACTGGGCTGCCAAATCGAGCGATTAAATTAGCTTTGGAGTTGCGATTGTTTCCTGAGTTGGGCAATTACAGTTTAATTCAGCCGGAGGTTGTTTACGGTATCGATAAAAAAAGTCGTGTTGATTTTTGGCTGACTGGTGAGGAAAAACCGATTTTTCTGGAAGTGAAAAATACAACTTGGGTCAAAGATACATTAGCTTTATTTCCTGATACAGTGACGGAGCGGGGACAGAAACATTTGAGAGAGTTGATCGATGTGGTGCGGCAGGGTTCGAGGGCTGTAATGCTGTATTTTATTAATCGGGGAGATTGTACGGATTTTGCTCCGGGAGATAGTGCCGATCGCCTTTACGGACAATTGTTCAGACAGGCTGTGGCTGAAGGTGTGGAAGTTTTGCCTTGTCGGTTTGACGTGACGCCGGAAGGTGTGCGCTATTTGGGCTTAGCAAAAATGGATTTACTAACCGCTAACGGAAACTGAAGTGCTGGATCGACTGCTGGTTTACAGCACAAAACGAGAATTCTGATCGGCCACCGTCTCCGAGTTATATCGTATCCGGTTGCATAGGAATGATCTTAACAGTTAACAGTCAACAGTTAACAGTCAACAGTTAACAGTTAACAGTCAACAGTTAACAGTTAACAATTAACATCATGTATAGCGATCCTAAATCATTTGCATAGTTCTTGTAGGGGCAATCCCCCCGTGGTTGCCCAATCTCTCGGAGGCGGGCACGGGGGCACCGCCCCTACATATCTGCATGAATGATTTAGGATTGCTATATGAGTGCAACCGGAATTGATATTATGGAGGAACACTGGTATTTTTGTATTGATAAATTACTGATTTATGGAAATTTGCAGAGACAGTATATTGCTGCTTTTGCACGAATTTATTATGGCTTAAAAAAAAATCTAACTACCGCTATAGTTGGTGAAAAATCGGGAAATTGATTCTTCTTTTAATGTTTGCTTAATAAATTACCTGTCAGTATCAGGCGATGTTTCGTACAATACAGTTATGTAGCATCTTACCAAAAAGAGCGATCGAACTATGGGAATGACCCTGACCGAAAAAATCTTAGCCAAAGCATCAGGCCGCACTAAAGTAGAGCCCGGAGAAAACATTTGGGTAGAAACAGACGTGTTGATGACCCACGATGTCTGCGGGCCGGGCACCATCGGCGTTTTCAAACGGGAATTCGGCGAAAATGCTAAAGTCTGGAATCCAGACAAAATCGTCTTAATTCCCGACCACTACATTTTCACCAACGACGAACGCGCTAACCGCAACGTCGATATTCTCCGCGATTTTGCCGCAGAACAAGGGATAAAATACTTTTACGACATCACGGATCGATCGGACTTCAAAGCAAATCCCGACTACAAAGGAGTTTGCCACATCGCCCTAGCCCAAGAAGGCCACACGCGGCCCGGCGAAGTGCTCTTCGGCACAGATTCCCACACCTGCAATGCCGGCGCTTTCGGACAATTTGCCACCGGTATTGGCAATACGGACGCGGCATTTATTATGGGAACCGGCAAACTGTTGATTAAAGTGCCGGCGACGATGCGCTTTATACTCAACGGCGAATTGCCCGATTATTTGTTAGCAAAAGATTTGATTTTGCAAATTATTGGCGATATCAGCGTGGCCGGGGCTAACTACCGGACAATGGAATTTGCCGGCGATACAGTCGAACGTTTGACGATGGAAGAACGGATGACGCTGTGCAATATGGTAATCGAAGCTGGCGGCAAAAACGGCACGGTGGCTGCGGACAAAACCACGTTTGATTACGTTAATCCTCGTACTAATGTGCCCTTTGAGGCCTTTTACACTGATGCTGATGCTAGTTTTTATAGCGATCGCACCTACGATGTCAGCAAATTAGAACCAGTCGTCGCCAAACCGCACTCCCCCGACAACCGCGAATTGGCCCGCAACTGCCGCGATGTCAAGATCGATCGAGTTTACATCGGTTCCTGCACCGGTGGCAAAACCTCCGACTTTTTGAATGCAGCCCGCATTCTCAAAGGAAATCAAGTCAAAGTTCCGACGTATTTAGTACCGGCCACTCAGAAAGTTTACGAAGATTTGTTTGTCACAAAATACGAGGGTCAAACGCTTTCGGAAATCTTCTTAGCTGCCGGCTGCATCGAACCCGCAGCCCCTTCTTGCGCCGCTTGTTTGGGTGGCCCGAAAGATACTTTCGGGCGGATGAACGAACCGGAAATTTGCGTGTCTACAACTAACCGCAATTTCCCCGGCCGGATGGGGAACAAAGAAGCGCAAGTTTATCTGGCTTCGCCTTACACGGCGGCCGCGTCTGCCCTGACTGGGTATGTCACCGATCCGCGCGAATTCCTGCGTTAGATAGTTGCTTTTAGCATTCTTTAAGGTTGACACAATGGCTGAAGAGTTCCCTATTATTGTAGTTCCAGAAGCAGCCTATGAGCTATCTGAAACCGAGACTATGGGAACTAAGTACAAGTTTTGGTTTGACCATCCAAATTTAGGGCGTTGCTTGTACAAACAGTCTCGACCGAATACAGGTGAAGATTGGGCGGAAAAAATTGCAGCCGAGTTGTGCAAATTGCTCGGACTGCCCCATGCTCAATATGAACTGGCAACTTGGAGAAGTCAACGCGGAACTGTCTCACCATCATTTTTGCCCGATGGTGGCAGTTTCATTCCTGGAAATCAAGTTTTGTCTGCGAGCGCACCGCACAGAGTTAATATTGTGTTGAATGCGATCGCAGGCAATTCTGTTAATTTGCCCCTCGATTGGGTTCCGCCAGTCGGGATAGAAACAGCAGTAGAAACTTTTATCGGATATTTGCTATTAGATGCCTGGATTGGCAATACAGACAGTCACTCAGAGAATTGGGGTGTATTAGATAAACCCGAAAGCGCTCCTACTTTAAATATCGCCAGATATCTAGCACCAACTCACGACCATGCCTCTAGTTTGGCAGTGCGGATATCTGATGAACAACGGCAAAATAGACTAATTACAAAAGATACTGGCTATTCTGTCCAAGCTTATGCTAAAAGATGCTTTTCTCAGTTATATGCTAGCGATAATAGACCAAAGCCTCTCAAGACTTTTGAGGCATTCCGCTCCGCAGCGCTAGACTATCCCCAAGCAGCCCAAGTTTGGCTTAATTGCCTTACCAGGATTTCAGCTAATGATCCTCTAGCCATTTTTAACCGGATACCGCGCGATCGCATTTCACAAATTACGATTGACTTTTCTCAACAACTACTTAAATTTAACAGAGAAAGGCTACTTGAATTGACAGGAGATTTGCTTTGAAAACACTATTTTTGGCTTGGCAAGACCCGGGCAGCAGTTCTTGGTTTTCGATCGCAAAATTGACATTTAACGGTAAAGAATACCAGTTCAATTATACAAATGGTGTTCTAGAAGCTCAACATAAGTGCAGGTTTGAACCCTTGCCATCTTTCCCTGATTTCAATAAGGTTTACACTTCACAAAAACTGTTTCCCTTGTTTTCCAATCGAGTGATGCCGCGATCGCGCCCTGACTACCCTGAATTTGTACAGTGGTTGAATATCCCTCAACACGAAGATGACCCAATTGCTTTATTGGCCCGCAGCGGAGGGAAACGGGTAACTGATAATTTTGAGGTATTCCCCTGTCCCGAACCGGATGAAAATGGACGTTACCGCATCCATTTTTTTGCACAGGGACTGCGACACCTTCCCAAGCCGGCAATTGAACGGATTAATGGGCTTCAAGTGGGCGAACTTTTGTATTTAGCCCACGAATTTCAAAATCCGCACGATTCCTCTGCTTTGCTTCTGTGTACTGAAGATCACTGGATTGTAGGCTATTGTCCGCGCTATCTTTGCGGGGATATTTTGAAAATTATCTCGCAGGATCGAGAATTAGTTCGCGTAGAAGTCGATCGCCTCAACGAACCCTCAACGCCGCTAAAGTTCCGCTTGCTGTGCAAGATGACCGCCGATTGGCGAGACTTTCGCCCCTTCCAAGGTTGGAGGTACCAGCCGGTTAGCAGTGATGTTTTAGCTGCAAGTGCGATCGGATAATCAGCAACAATAAGTAAAGTTACGATCGCAGAATTAGGGAAAAAGTCAAGTTAATTATTGTGAATTGAATACAGAATATTGCCCAATTTATACAAATAATTAGCTCAATATTGACACTTTTTCCATAATAGAGTATGTTTAACCTAATTTATCAATTTCAAATTCCGCAGTTTTAGTTTAAATTCATAGAATTTATGAAAGTTAGAGCTACACAATACTAATGATTTCCATTAGTATTGTTCTTCTGCAGGAAACCAATTAGAGTTATATTTTTTATAATTATAATTGGTCTGGGTGCGAAATTGACCGAACATAAACTTCAGAAAAGTGTGAGTATGAACAAAAAAATAAAGATTGGGGTTGCTGAAGCTTTTGGTACTTTTGTGTTGGTATTAGGTGGATGTGGCAGTGCGGTTTTAGCTGGAGACAAAATCGGATTTTTGGGAGTTTCTATCGCCTTTGGTCTATCCCTCTTAATCATGGCTTATACGATCGGGCCTATCTCTGGATGCCACATTAATCCGGCGGTAAGCATCGGTTTAGTAGTTGCCAAACTGATCGATGCTGTTTTGCTTCCTTATTATATAGGAGGTCAGATTGTAGGGGGAATTTTAGGCGGTCTTGTTTTGTACATGATAGCATCAGGAAAACCGGGTTTTGATGCGGCGGCTTCTGGATTTGCATCTAACGGTTTTGGAGAACATTCTCCCACTGGTTACGGGCTTTTAGCAGCAGCTTTGACGGAAATTGTACTGACGGCTTTTCTGTTATTTACCATCATGGGTACTACCGATCCCAATTATCCCGTGGGTTTGGGCGGAATTCCGATCGGCTTGATGCTGGTGTTGATTCACTTAGTCGGAATTCCCGTAACCAATACTTCAGTCAACCCGGCTAGAAGTATCGGTGTGGCACTTTTTCAAGGCGGATGGGCAATTCAACAGTTGTGGGCGTTTATTGTGTTCCCGGTGATTGGTGGAATTATCGGGGTTTTGGCTTATAATTTAATTAAAAACACGAGGGAAGAAATTTGATCTAGAATTAGAAACAGACTGGGTTTCTTGAACTTTTTATGCGTTGTAGGATTTATGAGAAAATTTAAGAAACTCGGTTTGTCGATCGCACAACTCGATCAAATTACAAATATTTGGTAAATAGGCGCCATGATTGCGATCGTGATGGGAGTTTCCGGTTCGGGAAAAACTACTGTTGGCAAGTTGCTGGCGCAATCTCTCAATTGGGATTTCAGCGATGCCGACGATTTTCACCCGCCAGCCAACATCGAAAAAATGAGTTTGGGCATTCCTTTAGAAGATGCCGATCGCATTCCGTGGCTTTTGCAACTGCAAAGTCAAATAGACACCTGGTTATTAGAAAATAAAAATGTTGTGTTAGCTTGTTCCGCCTTAAAAGCATCTTACCGCGAAATGCTCTGCCGAGACCAGCAGCAAATGAAAATAGTTTATCTCAAAGCTTCTTTTCAGCTATTAACAGCCAGGTTAAAAACTCGCGACAATCATTACATGAAAGCAGACTTGCTGTCAAGTCAGTGCGCTACTCTCGAAGAACCAGAAACTGCAATTATTATAGATGCTTCGCAGCCGCTAGAGGTAATGGTGCGCCAGATTGAAAATTATCTAGTTTGCAGTTAATTTCCTACAAAAAACAGGTTCGTAGTGAGGATTTTAGTCCGCCTAAAGAAAGACTAAAGTCCGAAGGATCGAACCTATTAATGTTTGGCGGGATGTTTTTTGTACAAATACAAGAAAGCTTCTACTTCAGCGGCGGTTGGTTGAGCTGCAATTGCTCCAGGCTTCATCGCTGTCATCGCACCCACCGCGCTCGCAAAGGTAACAATTTGTTTTGCTATTTCTGAATCTGCTAAATTCTTAATTCCGTGCTTGCACAACTGTTGCACAAAACCAGCGACAAATCCGTCACCGGCACCTGTTGTATCCTCAACATCTACTGTAAAGCCGGGGATTTTTCCTTCATTTTCCGAGATACAATAAGCGCAACCTTTCTCGCCCGCAGTCACCAAAACGCCTTCTACAGAATCGAGGCGGTAGGTAATAGCTCCAGCGTCGGTAGTTGCAAACAACCATTCTGCTTCTTCCTCAGATAACTTGACAAAATCAACTTTTTTTAAGAGTTTTCTAATATGCGCTTTTGCTTCGTCTGGATTTGGCCAAAACACGGGACGCCAATTGATATCAAGTATAATTTTAACGTCGTAACGTTCTGCTAGTTCGATCGCTCTTGCGATCGCCTCTCGACTTTCAGGATAAGCTAATTCTAAAGTGCCTAGCACTAAATATTCGGCATTTTCAAACAGCACTTCGGGTAGTTGTGCAGCGAGGAGGCGGGTGTCGGCAAAATCCGCAGTATCAAATTTGCCAAAACCGGCAAAATTTCGATCGCCCGCTTGATTCCGCAAAACATAAACTTGCCGCGTCGGCGCACTCAGATGGTGCTGCACTCCAGCGGTATCAACCCCTACTTCTTGCAATACCTGCACTAGGGAATTCCCCAATTCATCCCCACCTACAGCGCCGATAAATCCCGCCGCCGTCCCCAATTTAGCCAAAGCACAGGCAACATTAGCAGGAGCACCGCCGGGATATGCAGTCCAAGATTCTACCTCTTCGAGAGATACTCCTGATTGGTCTGCTAAACAATCAAATAAAATTTCACCCAGACACAGAACGCGAGGATAAGTCATATCTATTTTAGATTGGAGATTTGAGATTTTAGAGCAGCAGTAGACAGCTCAATAATTATTTTTAACCCATCCCAGAAAAATTGCAAGCTATTTTTTAATGGCTGCTCCTATAATATCAGACTTACTGATACTGGCAGTTACTCCTTCAACGCACAAGTGCAGTGCGGGCGTATTAGTTGTTTTACCTGAAAACATCTGCGGGTTTGGCCCGGATGTCTGATGCGCGCAGGTAAAGGGGGGCTCACGCGCCACCGGAACGGTGCCAGCAGTGCAAGTCGGTGCGGGTCATGCTGTGTCGGCGCTGAGTTTGCACTTTTTGCGATTCTGCAAGCGAGTTGGTGCTTCGGGCCCGAAATAGTAGCACAGCAAATTTAATTTTCTCTTCATACTTCATCCCTAATCCTCTAGAATTGTAGATAGGTAAATATGCAGACATAGGAAAAATTTATGAGCGGGATCGTCTCTGGTACCCCTGTCACCCTGTCGGACAGAGAATTGCAAGTGGTAGAGTTAGTAGCGGCGGGACTGACTAATGAGAAAATAGCCGAAAAGTTAGAGATTAGCAAGCGTACAGTTGACAACCACATTAGCAATATCTTGAACAAGACACGCGCTGACAATCGAGTTACGCTTGTACGCTGGGCTTTGCAGTGGGGAAAGGTATGTTTGGACAATATTAACTGCTGCCCTTTACCGCGGCCGATGGATAAAGAAGTATCTTAAGTAGGGGATCTGGTTGGGGACAGGCAAAGAAATGATGCAAACGGCACAAGAAAAACAACTCCGCTATCAAATTCAATGCCCTGGATTGCCGCTGGCGGTGTATCGCGAAGTGGCGGTCCATTTGCGTCAAGTTGAAGGGGTGCAAACCGGTTTAATTCCGCAGCTGTCGCAGCGGTTTGATTACTACGACAGCCAAGTTGGGGGTTTGTGGATACAGTATCCTGAAGGGTTCGATTTGGCAGGTCGCGAGCGGGTCGATCGCATTTTGGCTTATTATGGCGATCGTTACGGAGTTTGGGAATTATTAAGTCATTAATTAGGGGAAATTGTTAGGTGTTGACTGTTGACTGTTGACTGTTGACTGTTGACTGTTTACTAACAACTAACAACTAATGACTAATGACTAATGACTAATGACTAATGACTAATGACTAATGACTAACAAAATGAGTGCAATTAAAACTTTACCGGGAACGCGGGATATTTTGCCCGCTGAAATTCAATACTGGCAAAATATAGAAGAAGTCGCTAGAACAATTTTGAAAAAAGCGGCTTATAGAGAAATTCGGACGCCAATTTTTGAACAGACATCTTTATTTGAACGCGGCATCGGCGAAGCTACCGATGTTGTGGGCAAAGAAATGTATACTTTTAAGGATAAGGGCGATCGATCGACTACTTTGCGCCCAGAAGGCACCGCCGGAGTAGTCCGAGCTTTTATTCAAAACAGTTTGTACGCGGCTGGTGACGTGCAGCGTCTGTGGTATGCTGGGCCGATGTTTCGCTACGAACGCGCGCAAGAGGGAAGACAGCGGCAGTTCAATCAAATTGGCGTGGAAGTCTTGGGGAGTGCGAATCCTCGTGCGGATGTCGAGGTAATTGCGATCGCCTGCGACATCCTGCAAACCCTCGGTTTAAAAAATTTGCGCCTCGATATTAATTCTGTCGGAAATAAGCAAGACAGACAAAATTACAGGCAAGCTTTGATAGATTATTTTACACCGCACAAAGACGAATTAGACGCGGATTCTCAAGACCGCTTGACTCGCAATCCGCTGCGGATATTGGACAGTAAAAATCAGCGCACTCAAGAAATTGTAGCTGGTGCGCCTAGCATTTTAGAATATTTGGGAGAGGAATCGCGAGATCACTTCGAGCAAGTGCAGCTTATGCTCACAAATTTAGGAATTAGCTATCAGTTAAATCCCAGATTAGTGCGCGGTTTAGATTACTATACCTACACCGCATTTGAAATTATCTCCGACGATTTGGGAGCGCAAGCAACAGTTTGCGGAGGCGGCCGCTATGACGGTTTAGTCAAGGAATTGGGCGGCCCAGATACGGCGGCAGTCGGTTGGGCAATGGGTATCGAAAGGTTGATTATCCTGCTGCAAAAGTTGCAACCTTTGCCCGCGCCCAAGCAGGATTTTTATTTGGTATCTAGGGGGGCAAAAGCAGAACAGCAATCGGTATTGTTAGCTCAAAAATTGCGAAGTGCGGGGTTTAGCGTAGAGATAGATTTGAGCGGCAGTGCTTTCGGGAAACAGTTTAAAAGAGCCGACAGAAGCGGTGCAGTTGCGTGTTTGGTTTTGGGTGATGCGGAAGCTGAAAATGAGACTGTACAATTGAAGTGGTTGGCGAGTGGTGAACAAAGTGCGATCGCACAATCAGAACTACTAGCAATGACAGACGAGCTAAAACAGAAGATCATAGCTGCATATTAAGTCCGGCAGGGAATGAATTCCCTGCCTCAAAGCTAAAGTCCTCTAAAGAGGACTAATTATTTTAACAGTCTTCTTCTCACTCCTCTTAAGAGGACTTTAGCTATTAGCCAGGGGTTTCAACCCCTGGCGGACTGTCGGCTTAAGTCATTACTAATTGGCCCTGCCCGGTAACGCAGATCCAGAGGCTCTGCCTCGTCATTAAGCCATTAACATTAATCCCAAAAACCAAGAGATATAATTTAAGCATTAAAACATTTAACCTCTGATAAACTATGTCTGTAGCAACTAAAAATTATGAAACACAACTCACAATCACCTGGCCGCTACTACCAGAAGATTTCCAACTACCAGACGACCCCGTGGAAGACGAAAGCCAACCATTGTTAGCAGCAGCTTTGCGCCAGCCCCTAACAGCATTTCCTGAATTAATGCAGGATGCCTTAATTGTTTCCAACTTTGCCCTGTGTGCCGGCATAAGTTTCCCAGGTTCAACCAGCGACGAACAGCGTATTATCTGCAAAGCGCCAGATTGGATGTACGTGAAACCCGTCAATCCAAAAAATGTCTCTCAAGTCCGCCGTAGTTACACGCCACACACAGAAGGAACCATCCCCCAAATCGTGATGGAATTTCTTTCAGAAACCTATGGAGAAGAATACTCCGTTGAATTTACCTCGCGGGTGGGAAAGTGGTATTTTTACGAGCAAGTAATTAAAGTACCCAGATACGTCATATTCCGAGCCAAAACTGCTCATTTAGAAGTTTACGCTTTAGAATCAGAGCACTACAACTTTCAAAAACCAGATGAAAACGGACGTTATTGGATACCGGGATTAGACTTGTTTTTAGGAATGTGGCAAGGAACTCAGGAAGGAAGGACAGGCTGTTGGTTGAGGTGGTGGGATGCAGAAGGCGAGTTGTTGCTTTGGTCAGAAGAAAGAGCCGATCGCGAACGACTCCGCGCTGAAAAATTGGCAGAAAAACTGCGTCAAGCCGGGATCGAGTTAGATGATGAAGAGTGAAATATCAATTGATGAGTCGAATTCGATCGCGTTTTGGTATGATGGCACTCTTGTGGTGCGGGCATCCAGCCCGCCCTTGCGTCACTTTGCACTCCTATGTTAATCGAACGTCTCCAGCCGATCGCCTGGACAACAAAACCGCAACTCATATCCTTATTTTCTGGTTGCGGCGGCATGGATTTGCCATTCCACCAAGCCGGATTTGAGGTAGTTTGGGCGATCGACTCCAACAAATACGCCTGCAAAACATTCAGCAGAAACATCGCCGATGTCATCATCAACGACAGCATAGAAAATATAGACATTGCACAAGTTCCCCAAGCAGAAATATGTATAGGAGGGTTCCCCTGTCAAGATTTCTCCCTAATTTGGAAGCGCCCCGGACTTGAAGGAACCAGAGGCAATTTATATACATACTTTCTCGATTTTGTCAACAAAAAAAAGCCGAAAGCTTTTGTAGCAGAAAATGTCAAAGGCTTATTAAGTGCAAATAATTATCAAGCAATAAAACAAATAATTTCTGACTTTGAAAGTATCGCTCCGGGCTACTTAGTTAAACCTAAACTCTACAACTTTGCTGATTACGGAGTTCCGCAATTTCGGCAAAGAGTGTTATTAGTTGGCATTCGGATGGATACAGGATTTAACTTTGTGCATCCTCAGCCCAAATACGGTCAAAATCGAGAATATCCCTATCGAACAGCGGGCGAAGCACTCAAAAATGTGGAAGCAGTTCTGGACAATAACCAACATCATAAAATTCAAGCCCGCACCGTGGAAATTTTAAATCGAATTAAACCAGGAGGCAATTTCTCTGATATTCCCAAGGATAGTCCCTACTATGTCAAAGGCATGATCAGTCACGTTTATCGGCGAATTCATCCAGATAAACCATCATCGACAATCATTGCTGGTGGAGGTGGCGGAACTTGGGGTTATCATTATTTAGAACCGCGTTCTTTGACAAATCGTGAAAGGGCAAGATTGCAAACATTCCCCGATGATTTTGTTTTTGAAGGTTCTACTACTGAAGTGCGACGGCAGATTGGAAATGCAGTTCCGCCGCAGGGAATCGCGGCTGTTGTTGAGTCTTTGATTCCGCTATTTAAGGGGGATTATCCGCAAGTAGATTTATATGAAATGAGTAAAAAGTTGCAGGTAATGTCAATTCAGGAACGATTAAAATGGGCTGAATAAGAGGGGCTAGAGCAGAGTTTTTCGTTAATTTAAAAGTGTGGTATAATCAAAATACCTGAGTCTGACGAAGCTTAAATCTTATGTCTAAGTCAGGTTATATATTTTTATTTATCGGTGTGTGACATTAATTATTACTCCCGTGAACAAAAACTTAACTAGAGGAAACCCCTCTAGAAACACACGTCATTACCAGTATCCCCAAGAGATACTTGATTGCCATCGGGATATGGTAGAGGAACTGCGGACTAAGGCTAAAGAGGTTCGATCGACTCATATTAGAAAAGCCAGTTCTGGTAATGTTGCTGTTGCCAAACTAGAACTCCCAATGGGTGGAGTTTATAGCCAAGAAGCTACTAGCAAGCGAGATCCTCTAAATATTCCAGGTAAAGAGGATGGGCCAAAGTTATTCTTTGAGCCAAGGCTTAACAGAATAGCATCCTGCAACAACAAAGAACACGCCGAGTACAAGCTTTTCAATAAACTTGCAGAAGATTTAGAAAGAGATGATCTTTCCTTGGATGCAGAAGGAATACTCTACCTCTACACTGAGAGAGATATGTGTTCTGGTTGCAACATTACTTGTGATGAGGACTTTAAGATGAGGTTCCCGAATATTCAAGTGCTTATCTTCTACGAACGTCCATATCCGTAGACATATCAGTATAGACAGCCAGTAAAGGCTATCAAGGCTTTACTGGCTTCTGTACCCAAAGTAAAATTGAGGTGATATGAAGGTGACAATGAACTGGCTCATAGTTTATGATTAATGAAAAACATAAGGAGGGAAAGTCAATGATCGAGTTTGACATAGGCTACTACAGAAATTTTCAATTGCCCAGCAACTCAGATATTCCTGAGCAATTACAGGAAACTCTTCACAGGGTTTGGGAAAGAAAGTATCGTGATTTATACGAAACGGGTGGAAAATGCAATGTAGAAGAAGCTTTTGTAGAAGTAATGACAGCTTTTGGAATGCCTAATGATGCAATATCCCATCAGCGATATGTCTACATGGCTTATGGAATAGCATTAGTGGCTAAACCGACCATTAAACATTACTTTCCTGAAGAACACAAAGCTGATATCGTTGAAGGAATTGTATCTTGTTGGCTGAAGGATAGCTGTGAAATCCCAGAAACTTGGGCTGATACCTTGTTTCCTAACATCAACAAAATCGGAAAATATCAAGCTACTGACGAAGCTTACAATATCTTTTACGGCTTGCTGCAAACACTCAATACGAAAACAGCTTATAATGCCATCTTAGATATTCTGTATGATGGGATTACTGGTGATGCCATTTCTGGTTTTACTGAAGCCAGACGAGATATGTTTAATTGGTGGCTGATCGAAGTAATTCCTGCTGCTTATTGTTTAAAGCTGCCATCTACTTTATATTCGGGAACATGGGAATTTCCGCCGTTGAGTAAGCTTGCGTAATCGATATAAGCAAATCGATCGAATAACTAATCAGGCACCATCAAACCCTTCAAAATTCTCCCCTTCTCCTCCTCCCTCAACCCCTTACACTGCACCAAAACCCCAAAACCACCCAAACCCATCGGATCGATCGCTCGATGCAAAGCCTCCCTGCGCCGCAACAGCGTTGCCACATCCAATACAGTTGTTGATAGAGCAGCAATACGATCGCCCAAACCCAACGCCATCAAAAACAAAGCCTGCTGAGTAAACCCTACCACATCCAAACCGCACAATTCCCCCTGCTTTTCCAGCGCCGTAAAATCAACATGAGCCGTTAAATCCTGCCGCCCCACATTAATATAAGGATTGCTGTGATATCGGTGGCGATAATAACACTGTAGCGTCCCCTCCCTGCGCCTCGGATTGTAATAGCGGTGCGCCGGATGGCCATAATCAATAGTTAACAAATATCCTCGCTGCAACTTTTGAGCAACTGTACTCATCCAGTCCAAAGCCGCCAAATTTACCTCACTGCGATATCCATCCCCATAAACACTCGCCGACAAATCGATGCCCACCCAATCCAAATATTCGGCAATTTTAGGCGTGGAAACTTCGCCAATTACTTCAATAAATTTTATCTCTTTTTGTTCATTATTGGGCGTTTCTGCGGCCACGTAAATCTCCCTAACTTGCCCTTCTTCCAGAATGAATTGATGTACTGGCAAAGCATCTACTAACTCGTTAGAAAAGAAACAGCCGAGTATTGAATTATTAACTATCTCATCCCAATCGCACCACTTAACACACTTGATATCACTTAAAATTTGGCGTTGTTCCGCTTGAAGTATTGGCGAAATTTCAACAATTATGTATGTTAAACTTTTAAATAAGTCGGGATGTTGCCGTTGCAGATACTGCAGCACATTTTCGGCAAAATTTCCCCGTCCAGCGCCCATTTCTACGATCGCGAAATTGAAAGGGCGATCAAGAATTTCCCACATTTCTACAAACTGATCCGCCAAAACCTCCGCAAAATCAGCACCCCAATGAGACGACGTGATAAAATCGCCTTGTTTTCCGATCGACTGTCGATCGCTATTATAATATCCGTGCTGCGGATGATATAATGCCAAATTCATATATTCAGCAAAAGTAATTCGCCGCTGCGGACTCGCGACAATTCTTTCGCAGATTAAAGCGCAGAGTTCCGGGTTGCTGTCATTGATATCTGGTTGCTGGACTTTCATAATTTATCGAATCAAAGTTGATGTTATTTCATTTGTGAAGGAGAGATTTTTTTTATTAACCGCAGAGGGCGCAGAGGGCGCAGAGGGCACAGAGGAAGAGAGAAATAAGGTACATTTTAGCGACGTTAATAGCAAAATTAATCGATATCTATCCGCGTTTATCTGGGGTTTAAAAAAAATCAACCCGGTTCCATAAAAAAACCGGGTTAAGTTCTCAGATAAAAACCGACAAAACCTACCTGTCAACCGAGCCCATAATAATGTCGATACTCCCCAAAATTGCCACCAAATCCGCAATCTTCACACCGCGCACGATGTGGGGCAAAATCTGCAAATTATTGAAATCCGCAGCCCGAATCTTCCAGCGCCAAGGAAACACACTATCATCCCCGATAATATAAATTCCCAACTCACCCTTGCCGCTTTCAACCCGCACGTAATGTTCGCCCTTGGGAATCTTAAAAGTTGGGGCTACTTTTTTGCCAATAAACTGATAGTCGAAACTGTTCCACTCAGATTTTGGCCCGCTTTCTAAGCGCTTGGCTTCTAAGTTTTCGTAAGGGCCGCCGGGGAGTCCTTTCAAGGCTTGATAGAGGATTTTAACTGACTCGCGCATCTCGCGAATTCGGACTAAGTACCGGGCTAAACAATCGCCCGCAGCTTCGGTGCAAACTTCCCAGTCGAATTCGTCATAACATTCGTAATGGTCAACTTTCCGCAAATCCCAATTTACCCCAGAACCGCGCAACATGGGGCCGGAAAGTCCCCAGTTAATCGCTTCGTTGCGGGAAATCGTACCCAGGCCTTCAATCCGGCGGCGAAAGATTGGATTGTTGGTGATTAAACGTTCGTATTCGTCAATTTTGGGAAGGAAGTAATCGCAGAAATCTTCGCACTTATCTACCCAACCGTAAGGCAAATCGGCGGCAACTCCGCCAATGCGGAAATAGTTATTATTCACCATGCGATAACCTGTGGCTGCTTCCCACAAGTCGAGAATTGGTTCGCGATCGCGCATAGTATAGAAAAAAGGAGTTTGCGCGCCCACGTCCGCCAAAAACGGCCCTACCCACATCAAGTGGTTAGCAATCCGGTTCAACTCCAGCATAATTACCCGAATATAACTAGCCCGTTTGGGGACAGCAATATTTGCCAACTTTTCCGGTGCATTCACTGTCACCGCTTCGTTAAACATCCCGGCAGCGTAGTCCCAGCGGCTCACGTAGGGGACGTACATCACGTTGGTGCGGTTTTCGGCAATTTTTTCCATCCCGCGGTGCAGATAGCCCAAAACTGGCTCGCAGTCCACCACATCTTCCCCGTCTAGGGTGACAATTAACCGGAGTACCCCGTGCATTGAAGGGTGGTGCGGCCCCATGTTGAGCACCATCGGTTCGGTTCTAGTCTCAATTCTTGACATAATTAAATGAATTAATGATTACTGACTATTGTTGATTTTTGTTTCGCTGTTATAGATTATGAAGGATATCGAGCTCTGTGAGAAAAATACCTCTGGATCAGATGTCAGTATTGACACCTATCACGTTCCAGTTTTGGGTCAAGAGTTAATTGCGGGTTTGGCTGTGCGTGCAGGCGGGCACTATTTGGACGCGACGCTTGGGGGCGGCGGACACACGAGTTTGATTTTAGCGGCGGCGCCAGATGTTACAGTGGTGGCGATCGACCGCGATGAACAAGCCATCCGTTTTTGCGGGGCCCAATTTGCCAACTCACCCGTTGAGTTTTGGCACGGCAACTTTGCTGAATATCAGTCCTCAGAGGCCGAATTTGATGGTATCATAGCAGACTTGGGCGTCAGCTCTGCTCAGTTCGATACACCGGAACGAGGATTTAGTTTTCGCCACCCAGCTCAACTAGATATGCGTATGAACCAGCAGCAATCTTTGACGGCAGAAGAGATTATCAACCACTGGGAAGAAGTTAAACTAGCAGATATTATTTACAAGTACGGCGAGGAGCGACTGTCGCGGCGCATCGCAAGGCGGATTGTGCAAGGGCGTCCTTTTCAAACTACAACAGAACTTGCAGGGGCGATCGCCTCCAGCTTCCCTCCCAAGCAGCGCAACGGCAGAATCCATCCGGCCACCCGCACTTTCCAAGCTTTAAGGATAGCCGTCAACTCCGAACTAGCTTCTTTAGAAACTTTCCTCAACCAAGCGCCAAGGTGGTTAAAACCAGGTGGGAGAATCGGAATCATTACATTTCACAGTCTGGAAGACCGACCAGTCAAGCACCAACTCAGAGGAACACCCAGTTTGCAGGTACTGACAAAAAAGCCGATCGTGCCGCAATCCGAAGAAGTAGCTAGAAATCCCCGCTCTCGTTCTGCTAAGCTCAGACTGGCAGAAAGATTAGCTTGATTCGGCAGTAGTAATATGCTTGCTGCAAAAAGTTCAGAGATTAGAGGGACTTGAATGCAGCAATAAGCGTGCGCTTCGGCACAGGTGTAGGGAATAGCGCCAACAACCCACGGCTAACCCTCCGGGTACAGTGGGGCTTGAAATACAGCCGGTGTTGACCAGACTTAGGTAGCAATACCTGCGTTAGTAGTAAGTGTTAAAATTCACACCGAGGTCAGTACCCAGCTAGTTAAGAACTCTGCAATCAGAGCATTAATTAGCCGTTTTGAATGCTGGTGTGTTTAGAAAAGTACCGACTGCTAACAAGGTCATTACTCGTATCAAAGCGCAAAAGCTGACTCGGGAATTTTCCCTATTGAAGCGGCCTACCGAAGCGGGTTACAGTATCGAAAGCCTCTCATCTGTGCGAACAGATGGTGCGAAAGGAATGCTCACCTTGAGGTAAAACGGGTTTCTTTAACTCAACTTGACGTAACTGATATGTTGCATATATCCAGCCCTCCTTTTCCTCCCGCCACCTTGCTGATTACAGCTATGGTGGGGGTTTTCAAGGGGGAAGAAAGATGAGTCGGGGAGATGGAAGCAAGCTGAAACTGATGGTAGTCGATGACGAACCCGACAACTTGGATTTATTGTACCGGACGTTTCGACGCGACTTTCAGGTTTACAAAGCAGATAGCGCCCTCAGCGCCCTGGAAGTTCTAGACGAACAGGGCGAGATGGCAGTGATTATATCTGACCAGCGGATGCCAGAAATGAATGGCACCGAGTTTTTGGGGAAAACAGTCGAGCGATTTCCCGATACGATTCGGATTCTGCTAACGGGATACACAGATGTTGAAGATTTGGTCGAGGCCATCAACTCAGGTCAAGTTTTCAAATACATCACCAAACCGTGGAATCCAGAAGAACTCAAATTGGTGATCAATCAAGCCTCAGAAACTTACAAATACTACAAGCAGCGCAGCGTTGCATTGCGCCGCGCTTTACGCAAGGAATCTCTGTTCAATGAGGTAATGAGCGTGATTCGCGGGTCGCTAGATTACTCTAGTATGGTACAAACTATTGTTCAAACCGTAGGTCAAACTTTTGAAGCCAACTATTGTATGCTGCGGCCGGTAGAGACCGATAGACTATTGCCGAGTACCTTCCCCTACCAAGCCCAAACCGACGAGGCCATTCACTTTTCTTTTGATGAAAATTTGCTGGTTCAAGCCGTAGCCACCCGCCAAACTCAAGTGAACCCAAACAGTGGGGGGGACGGTAAATCGGTTGAGATTGCCGTGCCCCTGACTTACCAGCAAGAATTGCTGGCGGTACTGGCTTTGTGCCAGATTGGCGGAACTAACCCTTGGTCGGCAGAAGATATAGAGTTAATAGAAGGTGTAGCAGCTCAAGCTGCTCTCGCCCTGTCTCAAGCTAAGCTATACCAGCGCACTCTGGATTTAGCCAAGCAGATGCAAAACGAGTTGGAAGTGGCCCGCCAAATCCAAACAAACTTGTTGCGTCAAAGTTGGCCGGATTTTGAAACTGTCAGGGTGCAAGCTTGCTGCTATCCCGCGCGGGAAGTTGGTGGCGACTTTTTTGAAGTCTACGTCCACTCCCAAGGGGATATTTGGATAGCGGTGGGAGATGTTTCGGGTAAGGGAGTTCCGGCTGCTCTATTTATGGCGAGCGCGATTTCGGTGATGCGGCGGGAACTTTCCCAAGAAGTTTCTCCAGAACCCGCTCAAGTTATGCAGAACATGAATAGCAGTATGTCTGACGACCTGATCGGCAACAACCATTTTATTACAATGGTTGTAGCTCGTTACACTCCGTCAACGGGACACCTCGCGTTTGCTAATGCCGGTCACATTTACCCGATTGTTTGGTCTCACTCGGAGGTGAAAGCTCAAGCTGCTAGCGGTAAAACGCCAGCCGAGCCGAATTTCCTGAAAGCTCGTGGCATTCCCTTGGGGATACTACCAGTTTGGAGAGGCAAAGCAGGTGCGATCGAATTAAAGTCAGGAGATGTATTTCTGCTGACGAGTGACGGAATTACTGAAGCTAGCGTGACCACTGAAGTCGCAGGGGGTGTACCAACCCGTTCTATGCTACAACAAGAAGGGCTTTGGCAACTCTTGATTCAGGAACCGGGTTCCTTCAGCTTGGACAATTTGTTGGCTTACATCCGAGCCGACAATCCAGTTCAGGAAGACGACCAAACCATACTCTCTCTGGAGGTTCTTTGAATCTGTCAGCGACTCCCGACGCATAGTCGGGGGTGAGAGCCGAAAAAACTTAAGCCCTGCAGGTTGACGGGCCACAGAGTAGTCCTGCAAAGGACGGCGTTATCGTCAACAGTCAAAAACCACAGTAAAAAACCTAGCCGGCGATGGCGCAGCTAGTTTCCTGAATCGCTTTCCTGGGGGATTAAACACCTGTAAAAGGTTAAGGTAGAAGGCATTGGTCAGAAAAAACCAAAGCTTAAAAGTCAGGGATTGAAACAAAGATTTTTTATACTTCGCTGCTTGCAGTCTCGGTATAATTATCACTTGTTAATGGGATTTAGACCCATAACTAAAGTTTTCAACAATACTCTTAACTTCTGCCTTCTACCGAATGACGAATGCCTGATTTTTAAACAGAAAAGGCTAGTATCCCCCGAGTAGCGACAAGTATTGAGGCCGAATCCATTCGGCGCGTCGTGTTTCATACCTGGTGTGAAGACACAGGGTTTTCAAACTTACGGGATTTTTTTATGAATACTGAGCTTCATGTGCCAAGCGACTTGCGGTTTTTAACAATTGTTGAAAATTGGTTGCTGAGCAGTTTGGAAGTAGAGCTAGGAGAGCACGTCGATTGGCCGCGTCAGTCGAATCGTTTGCGCTTGGTGTTAGCAGAAGCCTATTCTAACGTGATCCGCCATGCTCACAAAGATCAACCCAATTTGCCCGTGTTAATTCGCTTGAATTTAAAAAATAGGGATATTGGTTTAGAAATTTGGGATTACGGTAAAGGTTACGAAATGGATACTTACAATCCCCCGAGGCCGGAAGCTAAACAGGAAAGCGGCTACGGCTGGCTGATTATGAGCAGACTTATGGATCGGGTGGACTACACTTTGCAATTAGACGGTCGCAACTGTCTGAAGTTGGAAGCGAGTTTGCCGGAAAAATCTTAATTAGTCGTTAGTCATTAGTCATAAGTGATTAGTGATTGACAATGCACTTTGAGACTCGCTTTGGCTGTCTGTCGCACGCTGCGGTGACAGCCACTTTTTCGTGCAGTAGCGTCAGCCCAACGCGAGACTGTAAGATTGTAGGGGTAAAGTCCCGATCGCACAAATACCGCAGAAACGGGATTTTTATACCGTGAGTGGCACTTCACTAAAGATTTGGATAAAAAACCCGGTTTCTGCCTCATTCTGGCGATAAAAAGCCGATCAACCTGTCGAACTCACGATTTTAGCTATTACGTGCGATCGACAGGTCAAACTGCAATAGGCAATTTAAATCTGAAACAGATTATCAAACAGCTTATTTCTTATGTGACCGCAGATTTAGCAATTCTTGGGGAGAAGCTAACAGTTTGACTGTGACAGAAAGGATTTTTTGGTCAGAATTGAGCAACAACAGCCATCCGACATTAACACCAAATGCGGAAGTCTGCACCCGGCCGCTTACCTGAACTTCTACTTGACCATCTTCTAAAATTTGGCTAACACCTTTCTGGGGTTCTAGCTGCATTCCTCGCGCTTCTTTTTTAAGATAAGTGGCGATCGAGATGTTGCCGATAATTGGATCTTCAAACGGCGCGTTTAGAACCCCATCATCGGCAAATAAATTAGCCGTCGCTTCAAAATCGCCCGCGTTTAAAGTTTCAAAATATTGCAGTACGGCTGGAATGGTTATGCCTGCAATCTTTATAGAGGTAGTTAAAATAGGTCGAGTTGTTGCGGTCATAAAACAAGTAATTTCAAATGAATGAGTATACTTTAATCATTATCTTTGCCGCAGCAAATCCCTCAAAAGATATAAGTAGGGCTAGGAAAATAATTCTCCTAAAAAAGGAGAACCGGAGAGCGTCAATCGCAGCTTTCAGAGCGATCGACCAAAATCAATATTACTTCCAAAAAATCCAAGTGTAGCCAAGCTGCAAACCCTGATAGCATCAGTCATTTCCCATCCTTCAATTCTTGAATCTAAAATTTAAAATCTAAAATCTAAAATGATATAAACCCAGACACCTAATGGCATCTGGGTTTTTGGGCAAGCCTGTTTAACAGAGCCAACCAGAATATTCTATTTGCGGATCAAATTGAGCAATTCCTTCGGAGATGCCAACAAGTCGATCGCCACAAAGAAAATTTGACCTTGGGGATCGAGCAAAAACCGCCACGCAATGTTCATTCCCACATTCGCGCCGAACCAGGGAGTTTCGACTTTGCCGGTGACTTTCACTTGGCGGTAGCCATCTTCGGCTGGTTCTGACACGCCTTGCTGGGGCATCATTTTCAGTCCGATGCACTCTTCGCGCATATAGTTGAGGATAGCTTCGCGACCAACGATCGGCTTTTGGAAAGGTGGTTGCAGGGCACCTTCTTCAGCAAATAAACCGACGGCTGGGGTGAAGTCGAAGGCGTTCATGTAGTCGATGTAGCTGAGCACAGTCTGCTCGGTGATACCTTCAATCTGTGTTTTCACCCGCTCTTCTGGAGCGGTGGGAGTGCTGCGGGGGGCTGAGCGTTTGCCGTACTCTTGGTTAAAAGCAGGGTCATAGCCCATGTTAACTACGGTATTCCGAAGTACGGTAATTTGCTGACCCGGATCGAGTTTTTTGATGGTTTCGAGAACTTGGGTGGCTTCGGGAGACATTTGATAGCCAGCCGGGATCGGAGCGACAAGGCCCTGTTTCATCAACTGTCCCAACTCGTACCAGAAACCGAGTTTGGTGTTGACGCGCAAGGAAGTGTAAATCCGGCCAATTGTTGTGTCGGCGTTGCTGGCTAGGTCAAACATGGTTTTGCTTTGAGCAGCCGGCGACATCTGCTTAATTTCGTTGAGGACACCTTCGACAAGCGCCATGCTTGCTACTCCCGGTGCTGCTGCGGTGATGGAAATGCCCATTTCGGTGTAGGCATACCAGAGCAGTGCGAGTTGGTCTTCAACACTGAGTTTGTAGAACGCTTCCGTGGTAGCCGGAACAACGCTAGCAATCTCGGTGTTTGAGAAAATAGATTGAGCTGATTGAATACTAACTGCCATATTTATGCTGTGGGATTCGCTGTCGGTTTTACTTGCGTACTTGAATTAGCGAATCGAATTCTCCCTAAATTAAATTATGTAACATTTTTGACATTTGGGAGTTCAAACTTATAAATATAAAGATTGTAAAAGAATTATCAATACTGTTCCAAAATTACTCTTAAAGTTACTAGACTTATGGCACAAATTGTGCAGTGGTTTCTTACCCGATGAAAAAATCAATTAATAGCGATCGCATTAAGCAAAAAGCCCTTGAGTTGGGCTTTCACAAAGTGGGGATAGCCTCAAAAGACCCGGATTTCGATCTAGAAAAACAAAGATTGCAAGCTTGGCTGGACAAGGGTTATCAGGCGGATATGGCATGGATGGCAAACCCAAAGCGGCAGGATATTCAATTGGTGATGCCAGAGGTTCAGTCAGTAATATGTGTCGCCATCAACTACTACACACCTCACCAACGCCCCTCAAATCCCCCTTGTGAGGGGGGGGTTGAGGCAGGGATCGAATATGCTAAAATCTCTCGCTACGGTTGGGGGCGGGATTACCACAGAATTTTGCACAAAAAACTGAAGGTTTTGGCAAATTGGGTGCGATCGCAAGGCGAGGGAATTGAAGCGCGGTATTATGCTGATACCGGGCCAATTCAGGATAAAATGTGGGCGCAGCGTGCCGGGATTGGCTGGATTGCCAAAAATGGTAATGTAATTTCGCGCGAATACGGTTCTTGGGTGTTTTTGGGCGAAATCTTGACTAATTTGGAGTTAGCGTCGGATGAGTCTCATACGGAACATTGCGGTACTTGTACTCGCTGCATTGAGGCGTGTCCGACGGGAGCAATTACTGAGCCTTTTGTGGTGAATGCCGATCGATGTATAGCTTATCACACGATCGAGAATCGAGCCGAAAAATTGCCCGACGAAATTGCATCTAATTTACAAGGTTGGGTAGCAGGCTGCGACATTTGTCAGGATGTTTGTCCTTGGAATCAGCGATTTGCTAAACCAACTGATGTGGCAGAGTTTGAGCCTTATCCTGAAAATATAGCACCGACACTTGCAGAATTAGCCGACATTTCCGACGAGGAATGGAACCGCAGATTTACCGCTTCGGCGCTGCGGCGCATTAAACCCGAAATGCTGCGGCGAAATGCCAAAGCCAATCAAATCAATAGTTATTAGTTAATTGGTATTGGTTATTGGTTATTTGTTATTGGTTGTTGGTTATTGGTTGTTGGTTATTTGTTGTTTGTTGTTGGTTATTTGTGATTGGTTATACTCAAACAGATTTAATAAATCGGAGAGCTAACAAAGAGTGCATTTTACGTTTGATTAGTAGGTAATATAGAAATGATGACCTATTCCTGAGTTGTTTTACTCAATGCTAAAAGTAATTATTTTTGATTTTGACGGTACTCTAGCAGATACGATTGATATTCTTCTGAATATAACTAATCGTTTGTCAGCAGAATTCGGCTTTAAGTCTGCCACAAAAGAAGAACTCGCTCAACTGAGCAATTTAACTTCTTGGCAAATCCTGAGATATTCTGGCATTTCTATCTTCAAATTCCCGCTGCTGATTAGAAAATTGAAAGCAGAGTTACATAATGAAATTCCGAATATTCAATTATTTCCGGGAATCAAAGAAGTTTTACTGGAGTTAACAAAACTTGGCTTTCAACTGGGTATCATCACCTCTAATTCCAGAGAAAATGTCTTAGCATTACTGGAAATCAACGGTTTGCAAGGCACTTTTACATTTATTTATTCTGGCTCAACTTTTGGCAAACATAAAGTTATTAAAAAATGGCTAAAAAAAGAGCATATAAATCCTGAAAAAGTCATTTATGTCGGAGATGAAACGCGAGATATAGACGCAGCTAAAAAAACTGGAATTAAGATAATTGCTGTAAGTTGGGGTTTTAATTCTAAATCAGCTTTGGCTGCACAAAATCCTGACTTTTTGATTGAACGTCCCCAGCAATTGATCGAGATTATGAGTAATCTGGGATAAATGTAAACTTATGTAAAGAGAAATTACAAAAGTTAAAGTAGTAAAAACTTTGTGTGCGTACCGATTGAAAAAATTGATTGATGTTGATATAAAGATGAATGAAAAGATTTACTCGATCGCTCAAATAAAGAGGAACAGTATTATGTCAGCCTTTGAAACTTTCTTGACGTTCGGCTTCGCTTCAGTTTTCGCGGTAGCTACTTTGGCGACTTGGTTGCGTTTCACCTATCCACCTTCTGTTAAACGCAATTAGTTGTAAGTAGGTGGGTACAAATAAACAGTAGATGGGGAGGGCGGGTTTAGCCTTCAAAAACTGGCTGGTATCATATATTCTTAGCTAAACCCGCCCCTACAAAATACTATTGTTTTTTCGCAATGACCTACTTATTATTTTTTCAACTTGGTATCAGAAGTCGGGTTTCTTAGACTTTGCATGATACCCAGAAACCCGGTTTCTTCGTAAATATTTCGCCACCCAACCGATATTTTCTGAGAAACCGGGTTTCTTAGACTTTGCATAATTAAGAGAAAGAAAAAATCAATTTGTTAGTCTCCTTCGCCCCGTTTTAGTGCGGCTAAGACAGCTTGCTGGCTAACTGCTTGGTAGATTTTGGCAAAATGTTGCTTGAGTGCGTCTGATGCAGATGATGATTTGGTAGCGGTTCCCTTTCCGTCTGTTGCGAGGGGAATTGGGCCTAAAATATCTAAGACTGTTTCGCTGCTGGGGGGAGGTACAATTACTACTAGAGATGATTCTAGTTCCTGGTTGTATTCCCAAAAGCGATCAACCTTCGGCAATTTAGCATTCGCAATAGGGGAATTTTCGCCCGAGTTTAGCAGTGTATTCTCCTCTCCTTCGGTACCCCGTCTTTGGCGGAGTGCTGTCAGGATTTGCTCTTTGGTTCGGCCCCGCATTTGAAACAGTACGAAGGGGTCTTCGCTGAAGCGATCGCCCAATAAGTAGTATACTGCACTGATATGCTTGCAAGGATTTTTTGGGTCAGGACAGCTACAGCGTGATCGAATATCAGATAAACTTAACGGAAATAGCGTTTTGCCGGCCGCTGCAAATACATCTTCAATATTGTGCGGCATTTCTCCTGCTAATAATTTAGCTGAAAACACCGCTCTTTGCGACATATTTTCAATCACATAATCCCAATCTTCATCGGTTAATGTATCAAGTCCTAAAGAAACTTGATAAGGTTTGGGATCAGTGCCTTGAACTACGGCAATTACTTCTTGGTTAGGAAATTTAATGCTGAGAACTTTACCTTCGCGCGCGTACTGCCAGCCGCGTTCTAAGCGCTTTTTGAAGCGGTAGGTATTGATTAAATCGAGCCACTGTTGTGTCCACCATTCTCTGTCTATCATAAGTCGAAGGAAGTTCGGCAACGGATTTTGTAACGGATGTAACGGATGTAAGAAGGAAGTTCGGCAACGGATTTTGTAACGGATGTAACGGATGTAAGGAAGAAGGAAGAAGGAAGAGGGAAGGAGGTATATATTAGATTATGTCCAATAAATCAACCCTAATTATTGTAGGAGCGTGTTCACCAATATATATGATACAAACGATGGATATAGTAAACCCGCCCCGCCCCGGCGACAAACCAATAAATATTATTCTTCTTCTGTTTCTATAATAGCATCGCGATCGAGAATTAGTAAATTGCGAAGTTGGTCAGTATCAAGTTCAGTTAGCCAGTTTTCGCCCGCGCTGACCACTTGTTCAGCTAGAGCTTTCTTACTCTCAATCATATCGTGGATTTTTTCCTCTAGCGTACCCGTGCAGACAAATTTGTGGACTTGCACGTTGCGAGTTTGACCGATGCGAAATACGCGGTCAGTTGCCTGATTTTCTACTGCGGGATTCCACCACCTGTCATAGTGGAAAACGTGGGTAGCCCTGGTTAAGTTCAAACCGGTGCCACCAGCTTTTAACGATAATATCATAATCGGTGGGCCTTGGGGATCGTGCTGGAAGCGATCGATCATTTCTTCCCGCTGCTGTTGCCGAATTCCGCCGTACAAAAACAAAACTTCTCGCCCTAAATGCTGTTCTAGATGCGGTTTTAGGAGTTTTCCCCATTCGGCAAATTGAGTAAAAATCAAAGCCCGATCGCCCTCAGCGACAACTTCTTCTAACATTTCCACCAACCGCTGCAATTTCCCCGATTCTTGGCTGTTAATGCTCAATTCTTTGGGCTTAGCTTCTGCGTTCACAAGAGCCGGATGGTTGCAAAGTTGCTTGAGTTTTACCAGCAAAGCCAGAATCATTCCCCGGCGCTGAATGCCCTCGGCTGATTCCAAATTAGCGATTGACTCTTCGACTACTTTCTGATAAAGTGCGGCCTGTCCAGCCGCCAGACTGCAAAATACAGTCATCTCTTGTTTTTCCGGCAAATCTTGGATGATTTCCTTGTCAGTTTTCAGGCGGCGGAGGATGAAAGGCCGAACGAGCGATCGCAAAGTATGCAATGATTCTCTATCTCCATATTTCTCGATCGGAATTGCAAATCGGCGCTGAAAGAAATTGCGCGGCCCCAAATAGCCGGGATTCAGAAATTCTAAAATTGACCACAATTCTTGCAGTCTATTTTCCACCGGAGTTCCCGTCAGCGCAATTCTAAAAGATGCCTGGATTTGCCGCACCGCTTGCGACTGCTTAGCCTCGGAATTCTTAATATTTTGGGCTTCATCTAAAACCAATCCTTGCCATTTAGTGCTTTGAATTTCCTTAGCATCGCGAAACACTAGCGCGTAACTGGTAACTATTAAATCCTTGCCCTTAATTGCCGCCGCAAATGCTTTACCTTTAGCGCGTTTGTCTCCGTGGTGAACTAACACTTTTAAAGTAGGGCCAAATTTCTTGACTTCGCGCTCCCAATTGCCCAATACTGATGTCGGACAAACCAGTAATGTTGGCGCTTCTAGGGCATTTTGTTCTTGTAAGTGCAGGAGGAAAGTGATTAACTGGATCGTCTTCCCTAGCCCCATATCGTCCGCGAGACAAGCACCTAAACCCCAGCGTTCTAAGAATGCTAACCAGCCCGCCCCTAGCGCTTGATAAGGCCGCAATTCTCCCCGGAAACTAGCCGGAGTCGCGATCGCACTTACGGCCTGATTATCGCTTAAAGTATTCAACAATTCCTGAAGTTGACCCGTTGCTTCAAAATTCACCACAGGCAACTTTTCAATCATCTGAGAATCGCCAGAAGCCAAACGCAAAGCATCCTCCAAAGAAAGAGTCATTTGCTCTTTGCGACTAGCAAAAAAAGTTTTAGCAGCCTTCACATCGGTTGCGCGCAACTCTACCCACTCGCCGTTAATTTCCACCAAAGGCGAATTCAACGCGATCAAGCTGTCAAACTCAGCCTTAGAAATGCGCTGTCCGCCGATCGTCAATTCCCACTTAAAATTTAGCAGACTTTGCAAGCCCAGCCCACCTTTCGCCGGATTCACCTTCGGAGTTTCCGCTTGAATGCTCAAACCCAAACGACTCGCCCAACCATCAGCCTTAGTCAAACTAGGCGGCAAAACAACGCCCAACCCGCTATCAGCAAACCGCCAAGCCACAGACTTAATAAACTCGTAAGCTTGCAGCGGATTTAATTGACAAGATTGAGGGCGCTGGGTTTGCAAAGTCGGTTCAATTAAAGGATAAAGTTTCGATGCTAAACCCAAGCCACTGAGCAAAGTTTCTTGAGGTAATTCAATTGTCCGCCCCGCATAATTAAAACGCTCGACTGAGTTATTCCAAACAGTTGTCGCGTCCACCAAAAAGTCGATTTCATCTACTGCTTGCAAGCAATAATTTAAGCTCCAGTTAACTTTACCGGGAGACGGCGGTAGGAGTTGAAAGCAAGTGTGAAATTGATTTTGTTGAGACAGTTGGTTTTGCAGCGGTGAACTCCAAGCACTCAGCTTGGTTGCCAATTTTTCCAAGGCTGCTGATTCTACTTGCACAATTCCAGATTCCTGTTGCAAAGCTTGCAGCCATTCGCGGGTTGGAGAAACTGTTTTGATGTCAAAATTTGAGCTAGCAGCCGTTAGCGCAGCCCTCGAAGAGGATCGCACTTCACAATCTACCACACTACTCAAAAACCCCAACACCAACTCCTGGGCCCCCACAGGCAAATCCACCGCTAAAGCCTTTACCAAATCCGCAGCCGAATTTCCATCTCTTAAATCCGTTAAATCCGTTAAATCCGCTACAAAATCCGCTGCCAATCTTCCATCCGCTAAATCCGCTGCCGAACCCTTCTGATATGTTCTACAAGCCGTCGGCATTTGCTTAGAAAAAGTAGCGAGACGGAGAATATCAGTAGAACTATCTAACAAAGGTTGCCATTTAGCAATAGCAGAACCGTCCGATAGTTGCTCTAATGCTGGCAAAAATTTGCATCTCGCCAATAAATCCAAACTCCACCTAGCAAGATGCGACCAAAAACGCAAATCCGAGCCGACAAAAGAGTCAGTTTCTGTGCTATTGAGCGGTAGCGATTGCAAGAAAACAAAAGCTGCTTGAGGATTAAGTAAATAGCCCTCGACTTGCCAAGGATAAAGATAAATTTCCTCAGTTTGGGCCGGTTCTGAGAGTGCGGCTGCTGAGTGCTGCGGCATCAGAGTTGCGTTGTCTGCGGAGATTTGGGTGGGAAGTGCGATCGCCAGAATTTGCCTCTGAATCGATAAATCTTCCGTGGGAATCGCTGCGTTTTGAGTTTTGGGCGATCGCCTAGTTTTCTTACTTTTTTCCTGAATCTCTGCGGTTTCCGGCAATTGCCAGTTTAGTTTGCCCGACTGCTGCAAGGAAGTTACGAAAATCTTAAATTCAGCTTCCGTCATTGCTAAGGGATGCCGAATATTTATCGATTCAACGATATCGATGGTCCCAATTTTTCGCCAAGTTTCTCCCCAAATAAATAAGCCACTTTTTTCGCTTTCGAGCTGCCAACTGCCGTGTAAAATTGCCATTTTTTAATCCGGATAATTTTATTTAATTGCGAGGTTAACTACAGCATTTATATGGGATTTATGAAGAGTTTTTTAACAAACAGAGGATATTTTGAGCCAGACAGGACTTAGGTATAACCTCTATATGTAGGGTGCTTACGGCGCACCTTACCAATTACCGATTACCAATCTCTAAATCGAAAATTCATCGTACCATCTATGGAAGGCGTTTGGCGGGCGATCGACCGGATCATCAGATCGCAGAATGCCAAAAATAATTTCCAAGTATAAATGCTTACAATCGAGGCGCAGACAGTCGATCGCCCGCCGATGCTCTCTCTCTTTTGGCATTGGAGTCTCAAACATCCTGTGGTAATGTTACGATCCCGACAGAGAAAGAATGTGGTAGATAAGGAAGCAGTCCTACATGGTAGAGATAGACAAGTCAATATCCTTCGATGGAAGGGATATTAGACTGAAGATTGGTTTACTGGCGCCTCAAGCAGGCGGTGCAGTTTTGATTCAGTCGGGTGACACGGCGGTTTTAGTCACGGCGACTCGATCGCAGGGGAGAGAGGGAATTGATTTCCTGCCCCTGTTGGTGGATTACGAAGAGAGACTGTACGCAGGCGGTAAAATTCCCGGTGGATTTTTGCGCCGGGAAGGGCGTCCCCCAGAAAAAGTGACTTTGACTGGGCGTTTGATCGATCGCCCGTTGCGCCCGCTATTCCCAAGCTGGTTGCGAGACGACATCCAAGTCGTAGCAACAACGCTGTCGATGGACGAACAAGTACCCCCAGACGTTTTGGCGGTAACAGGCGCTTCCGTAGCGATTCTGCTGGCGAAAATGCCGTTTTACGGGCCAATGGCTGCCGTGCGAGTCGGTTTGGTAGGGGACGATTTCATCATCAACCCAACCTACAGCGAAATCAAAGAAGGCGAATTGGATCTCGTGGTAGCCGGTTCTCCTGATGGAGTAATCATGGTGGAAGCCAGCGCGAACCAATTGCCCGAACAGGATATCATCGAGGCGATCGACTTCGGCTATGAAGCAGCCTGTGACTTGATTCAAGCCCAGCGCGAAATCATGGCAGAATTGGGCATCGATTTCGTGGTAGAGGAACGCCCACCGCAAGATTTCGCCCTCGAAAACTTCATTCGCGATCGCGCCCAAGAGCCAATCCGCATCATTTTGTCAAGATTTGAAAAAGACAAAGCAATACGGAATGCAGCTTTGGATGAAGTTAAAGCCAATGCAGTCGAATCGGCGATCGCCGAACTCGCCGAAGACGATCCGATCAAAGTAGCCGCCAGCGCCAACGGCAAAGTAATCGGCAACGTTTTCAAAGACGTTACCAAAAAAATGATGCGGAAGCAAATCATCGAAGATGGCGTCCGTGTAGACGGCCGCAAGCTAGACGAGGTGCGCTCCGTTTCTTGTCGCGTAGGCGTGCTGCCGTCGCGAGTACACGGCTGTGCGTTGTTCAATCGCGGGTTAACCCAAGTCTTGTCCGCAGCTACCTTGGGAACCCCCGGCGATGCCCAAGATTTAGGAGACGACTTGCACCCGCAGCAAGACAAACGCTACTTGCATCACTACAATTTCCCGCCATTTTCCGTGGGAGAAACTAAGCCGATGCGATCGCCCGGACGCCGAGAAATCGGTCACGGAGCCCTAGCAGAACGCGCTTTGCTGCCAGTTTTGCCATCCAAAGAAGATTTCCCCTACGTAATTCGCGTAGTTTCCGAAATCCTCTCCTCCGACGGTTCAACATCAATGGGTTCAGTTTGCGCCTCAACGCTAGCATTAATGGATGCAGGCGTTCCCATTTCCCAACCCGTCAGCGGCGCGGCAATGGGCTTAATTAAAGAAGGCGATGAAGTCCGAATTTTGACTGACATTCAGGCAATTGAAGACTTCTTAGGCGACATGGACTTCAAAGTAGCCGGTACCGACACCGGAATTACTGCTTTGCAAATGGACATGAAAATCAAAGGTTTGCCCTTAGATGTGATAGCCACAGCCATCCGCCAAGCCAAACCCGCGAGACTGCACATTTTAGAAAGAATGCTGTCAACTATCGACACTCCCCGCAAGGAAATGTCGCAGTTTGCACCGCGTTTGCTAACGCTGAAAATCGATCCAGAATTCATCGGTTTGGTAATTGGGCCAGGTGGCAAAACGATCAAAGCCATCACCGAAGAAACTGGTGTCAAGATTGACATCGAAGACGACGGAACCGTGACAATTGCTGGTAACGACAGCGAAAAAGCTCAGCGGGCTTACAATATTGTCCAAGGCATGACGCGCAAGTTGAATGCTGGAGATGTGTATGTTGGCCGCGTGACTCGAATTATTCCGATCGGCGCTTTTGTCGAAATTCTGCCAGGAAAAGAAGGAATGATTCACATTTCCCAGTTAGCGGACTACCGCGTTGGGAAAGTGGAAGACGAGTTAGCTGTGAATGATGAAGTGATTGTCAAAGTGCGAGAAATTGACAATAAAGGTCGAATTAATTTGACCCGTTTGAACATTCATCCTGATGAAGCGGTAGCCGCCCGCGAAGCGCTGAATAAATAGTTGACGGTTGACAGTTGACGGTTGACAGTTGACGGTTGACAGTTGGTAATTGGTAATTGGTAATTGCTAATTGGTAATTGGTAATTGCTAATTCCTAACTGGTAATTGAGATTAAATCTGATTGTTTCAGATTGATTTGGGAGTAGAGTGCGCGACAGCGACAGATCGAGTTTGTGCGATCGGCTGTGGAAGTTAATACAGTCGCGCACTTTACCCTCGGCGGTTGAAACCGCAACTACCCAAATGAAGTCCGTGCAAAGCGGGGACTCAAGAAAAGATAAAATATTCTTAGATAGTTACGATAAATGGTATGATCTAGGCTTGTAAACCGCAGACATCGCAGGTGAAGATAGCAGGTTTGATTTTCATCAGCGTCTGTAGAAAAACGCAGATAAAGATGACATCAAGACCTCGCTACGATCCAGACGAGAATATTAGCCGTCATAGTGCAACTGATCCAGAGAAATGCGATCAAATGGCCAAGCGTCAGGGATGGGAATTAATCCGATGGGAAAAAACAAACGATTCCATACTTAAAGTTGATTGTGTCTTTGAAGGGTTGACAGAGTTTCCACCGAGTCCATAGGAACCCGAACACGAGAGAAAGGAATAAATCAATGCCGAAACGGTTGATCGTTTTCAAGACTGAATCGCTATCTTCCCCTGGATGGGAGGATCGATCGCTTTCTCATACAGGTGCTCTAACCAGTATCCTCGCAGAACATTATGATTACTCAAGCAAACCTCTGCCTCAAGCGGGCGATCGCCTGCGAAACTTTGCCCAATTTAAGGAGAATGCAGATCCTAAATCCCCTGCTGTCAGCACTCACGTTCGCTGGGGAGATTGGGAAGTATCGCGCGTAGAGGAGTACGCTCCCAAGATGCCGAATGCTGAGTATGACTGTTTAGCGGTGTGCTATTGTCGCTACTCACCCATTGAGCCTGAGTGGAAGGAACTGCCGAAGATTCAGGTTCCCGAACTACAAGAGCATTAACGCGCCCGTTGGCCTAAAATATGCTTGTCGGGCGATCGATTTTACTCTTAGTCCGCGGAGGCGGACATTGTTTGTATAGACGCGGTTTCAACCGCCGAGTCCCTGAAATCAAATAACCGCAATACAGTCAATCTCTACTAACACATCTTTTGGCAAACGCGCCACCTCCACACAAGCGCGCGCCGGTGCAGTTTCCGCATCAAAATATTTCGCATAAACCGCATTCACGGCGGCAAAATCATTCATATCCTTGAGAAAAACCGTAGTTTTTACCACATCCAGCCAAGTAGCGCCCGCTTCTGTGAGAATGGCTTCGAGATTTGCCATAACTTGTTCGGTTTGTTTTGCCACGTCGTCGGTGTAGACAATATCGTTTAGTCTAATGTCGATCGCAATTTGACCAGCTACAAACAGCATAGTGCCCGTTGCGGCGATCGCTTGATTGTAAGGGCCCACGGGTGCGGGTGCTTTGTCAGTACGAATAATTTTGCGTGTCATAGATGTTATTGTTTGGGATTCTTGTTGAGATTTTTCTGGTTTGTAGCCGATTTCTGGCTCTGAGATTTCTGATTGGTAGATTTCTCCATCTGGCATTATCGCATCAGTGAAGTCTGTATTTTTGATATTCCAACCATAGCTGTTTGCATCCATCAAATTAGCCTTCTTCAAATTTGCTCCCTCCAGATTTGCATTGCTCAAATTTGCCTCGTGCAGATTGGCTTGCTCTAGGTTTGCTCTTTGCAGATTAGCTTTGTTGAGATATGTCTTTTGCAAGTCGCATCGACTCAAATTTGCATCAGCTAGATTTGCATTGCTCAAATGTGCCCCTTGCAGATTGGCTTGCTCTAGGTTTGCTCTTTGCAGATTAGCTTTGTTGAGATATGCGTTTTGTAAGTCGCATCGGCTCAAATTTGCATCAGCCAGATTCTCGCTAGATAGACCAAATTTAGGCATATTTACTTCTCGTAAATTAGCTCCTTGAAAATTAGTTTGTTGAATTTTTGCGCCACCTAACTCTGCGCGACCTAAGTCTGCCTTAGTCAGGTTTGCCCCAGTCAAATTTGCATCAGTCAGATTGGCTAGACTCAGATTTGTCTCTATCAAAGAAGCTAAAGTTATGTTAGCAGAAGCTAGATTTGCTCCCCTCAAGTTTGCTTTATTTAGATTGGCATTAGTTAAATTGGCATTAATTAAGTATGCTCCACTTAAATCAGCACCACTGAGGTCGGCCCAAGATAGATTTTGTGAACTAGATGTGGCATTGGTCAAATTCGCACTTTTTAATGATGCCCTGCTAAGGTTTGTCTTGTGAAGGTTAGCCTTAATCAGGATTGCTTCACTCAATTCTGCTCTGGACAAATTGGCATCCTGTAAATCTATCCCGCTCAAGTCTGCACCTTGAAGGTCTACCCCACTTAAGTCTGCTCCCCGAAAGTTGCGCTGTCCTGCTGCGTATTTTCCTAAAAGTTCTTCAGCATTCATAAATAACCTCCCTGTCCTCACGTCCCAAAAATCACTATACCATCCGCGCGAATCCGCCTGCACTAGCGGTTTTGCGGATGGATGATTATCGGATTCCATACCACAGAATTACCCGTGAAAGAACGTCAGCCAGCAATAAACTTCATAGCAACACCATTCATGCAGTAGCGTTTCCCAGTAGGTGCAGGGCCGTCATCAAATACGTGACCCAAATGCCCCCCGCAGCGACGGCAATGCACCTCAATTCTAGTCCCAAACAGCGAATTATCCACCGATGTGCCGATCGCCCCTTTGATCGGTTCATAAAAACTTGGCCAACCAGTACCGCTATCAAATTTGGTTTGCGACGCAAAAACTGGCAAACTGCACGCAGCACACGCATAAATTCCCTTCCCGTATTGCTTATCGAGAATGCTAGTGTGAGAGCGTTCAGTACCGTGTTTTCGCAACACCTCAAACTGTGCCGGAGTCAAAATTTTGCGCCACTCTTCCTCAGTTTTAGTAATTTCAAAAACACCCTTAGAAGCGGCCATAACATCTGACTTTCCAGGCAAACAGGACGATAACCATGCCATGCTTACTGTTGCTAGACCCGCTTTCAAAAATAATCGTTTTTTCATGATAGATATTCCACTTGTTGCTAATTAACTACATTATGACTTATATTATATGGCGATCAATTAGCATAACAAAAACGGTTCGTATTACGGACGACCGTCCCTAATAATAGCGGACTAAAGTCCGTACTACGAACCTTACTTATTGCAGTAAATCTTTGTTCAGAAATGCTGTAATCGATCGCCATATAATACAATTCCTGTGAGAGTTTAGCCCCCACAGGACTCACTGCCTTTCAAACATCAACGGCCTAAGCCATAGCCGGAGCACCAACAACTTCACCTTTCAACATCCGAGAAGCAGCATCAAGCAATTGCTCCTCCAAATAAGGCTTAGTAAAATAACCTTTCGCGCCCAAACTGTAAGCCATTTGGCGGTGTCTATCAGCACCGCGAGAAGTCAACATCGCGATCGGCAATTCACACAAAACGGCATCCTTCTGCATCCGAGAAAGTAGTTCCAAACCATCCATTCTCGGCATTTCAATATCGCAGAAAACGATATCGCAAGGCAGACCAGATTTCATCTTTTCCCAAGCTTCCTTACCGTCGCGAGCTTCTTCGACACGATAGCCAGACTTCTCAAAAGTAATCGACAACAGCGATCGCACCGTAATCGAGTCATCCACAATCAGCACAGTCGGCTCAGTCTTCTCGATTTCCGCCTCCTTAGTAGCCCTCTCGCTCTCATCCCAAAGCGTACCGCCAGTTTCCTTCCGCAGCCTTCCGGTAGCCAAATCGATCAGTTCCAGAACGTCTGCAATCGCCACGATTCGACCGTCCCCGAGCACTGTGGCCCCAGCAATCCCGATCGGCTTCGGCACCGGCCCCTCCAACGGCTTGATCACAATTTCCTGTTCCGTCGAAACCTGATCCACCTGCACCGCCAAGAAATTGCCAGCAGACCGCAGCACGATCACCGAAATCATGTCATCGTCAGTATTAAACCCGTAAACACTGCCCCGGCCCAAATGGCGGTTGTAAGCCAGCAAATCCCGCAGCGGCCGGAACGGCAAGCTTTGACCCCGCCACTCAATGCAAGGCAAACCGTCCGCCCCCGTCGTCACCTGATCGCGAGGCACATCGATCATATCCTCGACCCCATCCATCGGGAAAGCAATGCGAGCTCGATCGCTAATGCAAGTCAGAGCCTTAGAAATGCTCAACACCAGAGGTAAACGGATGGTAAACACAGTCCCTTTGCCGATGGTTGAATCAATGGACACAGTTCCCCGAATCTCCTGCAAGGAAGTCTGCACCACATTCATACCGACCCCCCGGCCGGCATACTCCGTCGCCTGTTCCTGAGTGCTGAAACCCGGCATAAATAGCAAATCGTAAACTTCCGAGCGAGACATCCTCTGAGCCTGAGCCGCCGTCAGCATACCCTGCTTAATCGCCTTCGCCTTCACCCTTTGCGGGTCAATTCCCGCCCCGTCGTCAGAAACCGAAACCACGGTTTGGTTCCCTTGGTGGAAAGCCCGAATCGTAATCCTGCCGACTGCAGGCTTCCCAGCCGCCAGACGCACCTCCGGCGCTTCGATCCCGTGAGTAATCGCATTGTTCACCAAATGAGTCATCGGGTCATATAGCTGATCCACAATCATCTTGTCGATCAAAATATCCTTACCCTCAACCTGCAACTGAGCCTGCTTCCCGCACTTAATCGCAATTTCCCGCACCGCCCGGAACAGCCTGTCCGTCGTCTCCGCAAACGGCTTCATCCGGGCGCGAGTCAAACCTTCTTGCAGTTGAGTCGTAACTTGCCGCAGTTGGCGAGTCACCTGATCGGCCTCATCCACCAAAAACTCAATGTCCGCGGCCGACTCCCGCACCCGCACGATCAGCTCGATAATCTCCTGAGCCAAACTGTGGAAAGGAGTAAACCTGTCCATTTCCTCCGGTCTCCAGGCACTTTCCCGGGTGTGGGATGACTCCTCAGAGCGCCAGGCCGATCGGTGTCCCTGACGGTTTGCCAGCAAAGCAATCTCCAAAAGACTCCGCTCGTAGAAATCCTGAGTCCGCTGGCTCACATCGCTCAGCAGCGTTACCTGGTGCAGCAAATTGTCCAAAAACTGTCGCATCCGTTCTTGGTCTTGCTCCAAACTGTTGCGGTTTACCACCAGTTCCCCCATCAAATTGCTGAGGTTATCCAGTTGCTTGATCGGCACCCGCATTGTCTGGTCGCCGAACCCGCCCGCGCGGGCATTCCGCCTGGGTCTGTTGATCGCCGACGGCCCCATATTTGCTTCCCCTTGGCGGCCACTGTCCTTGGGATCTTCCAGCAGTTTTTCCAAATCGCCAAATTCGTCGTCGCTCTCATCGGCCGCAGCGCGCGGACCTTTACTAGCAGTTGTCGTCGGTAGCCCGTGAATTTCCGGCATAGTTGCGCTCTCGCTGAGGAGCTCTTCGAGATCCGAGAAAACTTCTGTATTTACCGGACTCTGATTTGTGCTCCCAGAAGCTGCTATGACAGCGACCGCACCCCCTGCAATTAACAGTGCTTCTAAATCGTCAAAATTGCCTTCGTCGTCCTCATCACCTGATTCGCCATCGGCAAAAAAGTCTGCCAGCGACCCCTCTTCCAACTCCGAGGAATCGGCCTCGCCCGACTCGTCCTCAGCGTCCCAAAAGCCCGTTGTCAGTTCCGAAGTCACCAGAACCTCAGCATCGATCGAATCCAACAAATCGTCAAAACCCTCCAACTCCTCGTTGTTGAGAGTAGCCCCGGTTTCCATCGCCGAGAGCAAGTCAGCATCGCCCTCAAACATACCATCGAGAGATTCTGCCGGCAGTAGCTCTAAATCCGCACTCAAAAAATCCGTTTCCAGGGCATCAAACAAATCATCTTCGCCCTCAGACTCCCCGGCGCCATCTGTTTCGGCTCGATCGAACAAACCATCGGGAGGCTGAGCAGACAACTCCTTCACAGCCACAGCCGCGCCGTCATCTGGCGCCGATCCAGCATCGCTCTGCTGCACCATGCCTTCGGCAAACATATCCCCCAAGAAATCGAAAGCTGCGCCCTCATCAAATTCGACATTTGAAATTTCCGACTCATGATGATCATCGGACAAAGCCCCAAGTTCAACCTCTGCCGAATTTCTCAAGCCTTGGTCGGAAACAGCCGCACCATTGTTCTCGAACAAACTCCCCAACTCGCCCTCATTAACTCCCACACCTGCACTGAGCAATTCTGAATCCCCATCATTCCGCCAACCCCCACGGGCTTGCCCCGAAGCTTCTCCGTCATACTCAGTACCGGTAGGTACAGAACCGAACAGATCAGCCAAATCTGCGGCTTCTCGGGAAGTAGCCGCTCCTTGCCGATCCCGCGCAGTCTGTTCATCCTCAGAAATCGAACCCGAGGTCATATCCCCAAACAGCGCATCTAAATCCGTATCGTCCAGTTCTAGGTTGAGCGATTGCACAGACTCGTCTTCCATGCCGAAAGCATCTTCTAGCCAGTTTTCATCCGCAGAGATATCTAAATCAGAATTTGATGTCATGTTAAGAACGTTGCCCATTTCCTCATTTTGTGCGATGCCTGCAGCTTGATCTCGATCGCCCCCGTTCTCCCCAGCTTCGTCTTCTGAAGAAAGGAAATTAGAAGTAATCCCCAACAGCTCGCTCAAATCCGAATCCTCGCCCAGCTCAGAGAACAACTCGAAATCATCCATTTCATGGAGAGCAAGCGCTTCGGCATCCGCTGAATCATTATTGCCCCCCCCTGCTGCAGACTCCTTCGATCCTGCGTCTAAAGCCTCCGACTTCAGGGAATACTCCGAAGAGACTGCCGGCGGCACACCCGTTGCCTCAGATAAGCCTAAATCGCCGAACAAGTTATCGAAATCAGCATTGTCCGTAACACCAGCAGAAGTTTGGGCAGCCACTTCGTCCAAAAGCGTACCGAGAGCATCTTCGTCCGCTTGTCCCCTGGCTGGGGCCACCGTGTCGCCTCGCCGCTCCAAACCGCCCCTACCGTTACCCGTTTTAAGCTGTTTGCGAGTTAACCGCTGGCTCGAACCCCCATTTTTATGACCGGCAGCTACTGCCGAGCCCTCTGCCTCCTGTCCAAACAGCAAATCCTCCCCAAACAAACTCGTCAGGTCATCAATCGGAGGCTTCGTGTTCGTTTCGGAACTTTCCGCATCGTATTCGTCAAACAACAAATCAGTAAAATCGCCGGAATTGTCATCATCGTCTGACCCCAGCATTCCCGTCGCCGATATCCCAGAAGACTGTGCATAGTCGAGGTCTTCTTCTTCTTCCCAAGCGCCGTCGAGCTCCGGGGACTCGCCGTCAAACAAGTCAGCTAAGGTGTTGAGTTCTGCAGCGCCCACTTCCGGGCCGGTGCGGGTCGAGCCTCTAAAAGCACCCGTCTCCATATCCGATTCTGCGAAGGCGGAATCTTCGTCGAACTGGGACGATCGAATGCCACTGTCATCGTTGCTGTCGCCACTGTCTAGTTGGTCGAACAGCTCGTCTATACTCAGCCCAGAAATAGTCGGCAGCAACTTGTTCAATCCATCCGGGGCATCGCCCGATCCCACCATATCCCAGGCCTCATCCTCAACAGAAACCACATTTTTCCCGGATTTACTCGGTTGAGCGAAGGCCAGCAAATCTTCAAAATCCGTTTCTGGAACCAGAACAGCCGGCTGCAGCGCCAGAAGTTTTGCGCTTGGTGCGATCGACGATTCTAGACCCGAAATTACCAGTTCTTGCGCTTGTTTGATGTCTTTGATCACCGTTGGGGCTAAGGTACGGTAAGTATTTTCTGAGTTGGCGATCGCCTTGGATACAGCTTTGATCAATTCTATCCAGCAGGGTAGTTCAAATTCTTCCCCTGCCCTGAGCAAGTTCCGACAAATGTTCTTGAGTTGCCGCCTGCTTTCTGGCCCCTCGGGCTGTTTGAACTCTTGCAGGAGTTCCCGCATCCTCGCCGGCACGTCTGAGTCAAATACTAGCAGCAGCGCGCTGTCTTCTGTTGCTCTGGCATCAGGTGCGTAAACTGACCGCGAATCCGGAAAACTCCTTGATGAGGCAAACGCCCCGACTCCCATCCCCGCCATAACTTGTTCGGGTACGGCCAGAGCGCTGCTCTCGTCTGCATGGTGTTCTCCGTGTCCAACGAGTCCCCCCAAGTGCCCGTTGAGCTCTTCAAATACTGGTTCTAATTCTCGAACCATCTGTTCTCCCAATTCTTCTGTCAGTCCAAAAGGCCCCGACAGTTGCTCTAAGAGCCCTTGCAATGTGTCAAAAATTCGCAGAAAAAGGGACTCTAGCTGTTGGTCTACTTTAACGCTGCACTCTTTTAAAACTTTAAAACTATCTTCTAGTCGGTGAGCTGTTTGCTGAATGCTGGTCAGCCCCAGCATTGCTGCTCCTCCTTTGACAGAGTGAGCGGCCCTAAATACTTCGTTGACCAGTTCTGGGTCTTCGATCGTGGTTTGCAGATTCAGCAAGCCTTGTTCGATCGTATTGAGGTGGTCTTTTGCCTCCTCAATAAAGTAGCCCATTATCCTCTGTTGTTGCTCCGGCAGCATAGTTTTATTCCTGATTTTAAGCGTTATTGTATTGGGTCTATGTTAGTAGTTCTAGAAAAGGTCTCTGTATATCTCGCCCCTTGCCAAGAGAATAATCTGGCTGCGAGATATGGCAAATGTCCTGGCTATTTTTGCTTTCGATATGCCCTCACTTAAAAGATAGCGAATCTGCTGCACTTGTTCGGGTTTGAGTTTGCGGTTAGGACATATCTTGCCGGGAACGAAAGGAAAGCGGTCTTTTTCTATGGCATCGCGGGAGTTATCGGCGGGAGTTCCTTCCCACAAATGGTCAGGATTGACACAACCGCGATCGTCGCAACTGTGACAAGCAAAATAACCTGATTTTACAGGTCGTCCCAGTTTGTGTGACCGTACCAGTCTGTGAGCGTAGAAACTTTTTGTTTTGCCATTAATTTTAGTACCCTTAATGGCGTAACCATCACTTCTTTTAGCCAAGGTACAAATCATGCAGCCGTTCGGCTGTATTTCAGCGCGAATACCGGGAATTATTTCTCTGCCTAGCAGTTGTTTTTGAGGTGTCGGGGCCGATGTACTTCCTACATCCTTAATACGTCCTTTTTTAAACCTGTCTTGAGAATTTTCCAGTCGAGAACCTTCCCATAAATGGTTAGGATTGATGCAGTTGCGGACATCGCAACTGTGGCAAGCAAAGTATTCCGGTCTAATCGGACGACCTAATATATTTTCTAATACTAAACGGTGGACTGTAAACGTTTTCCATTCACCGTTAATGCGAAGTCTTTTGTTCGCATAGCCGCTGCTAGATTTTGTTAGGGTAGAGATAATACAGCCCGTCGGCTGAATCTCACCAAATATGCCAGGAATTACCTCTACTATGTTATCGTTCATCTGTACAACTCCTAGTTTGTTTAGGTGCTGAATTGGCATCCCCGCAGCGGTTTCAAGACTGCGAGGTTGCTTTTTATCTATCATTGTTGCCACACTAATGTGCTTGTAAGTCAGCAAGTAAAAAAAGCATTAAACAATCAATTATTGTCTTTCTGCTGTTTCTACTCGGAACCTTTCCACCGATGTCAAAAGGTCGCGAGCAACACCTACCAAATTTTGCAAAGCACCGGAAACTCGCTGCGCTTCTTGGGATGTTTCCTGAGCAGTTAGCTCGACTGCTTGCATCACACTGGCGACCGAGCGAGCTGTTTCATTCTGCTCCACAGTGTCCGCAGTAATCGATCGCACCAGCACGTCAATTCGATTAGTAACTTGAATGATATCTTCAAGCGATCGCTTCGCCTGTTCTGCCAATCTTGTCCCCTCAATAACCTGCTGAGTACCTTCTTCCATCGCCGTCATTACCGCGCCGGTTTCGCTTTGAATTTGCATCACGATCTGTTCGATTTCTTTCAAAGACTTAGCCGATCGATCTGCCAACTGTCGCACCTCGTCTGCCACGATCGCAAAACCCCTGCCCGCTTCCCCAGCTCTCGCCGCCTCAATACTGGCGTTGAGGGCCAACAAATTCGTCCGAGAGGCGATCGTCGCAATTAAAGCCACAATCTTAGAAATCTCTTGAGAAGCTTCCGCTAACCTCTTGACTTTTCTCGTTGTTTCGGCTACGGTTTCTCGAATTTCCAAAATCCCGGCCACCGTCCGCTCCACAGCCTCGCCCCCTTTCAGAGCCGTTGCCGCGGCACCCCGGGCAACTTCTTCCGCCTCTCTAGCGCTCTCTGCGACCCGCTGAATCGCATCGGTGAGGACTTGTACCGAATTCAGCGTTGCCGCCAGTTCCTCAGCTTGCCGCAGCGCGTCGGAAGACAAATCGCCCGCAAACTTAGCACTATCCGTAGCGCCTTTACTGACCTCCCTCGCCGCCTGCTTCACCTGATGGACGATTTCGCGCAGATTTTGAATTGTCAAGTTAAACGAGTCAGCAACAGCACCCAAAACGTCTGCGGTCACTTCCGCAGTCACCGTCAAGTCACCCCTGGCCGCTCCTTCCACGTCGTCTAGCAACCGAATCACTTGGCGCTGCAAGTCTTCTTTTGCCTGTTCCTGCTCGTCCGACTTGCGCCTGGTATCGCTAATCGTGGTTTGGATGACCTTCGCCATGTGGTTGAATTTAGCAGCCATTTTGCCAAATTCATCTTCCGAGTAAACCGTAGCACGAGCATCCAAAGTTCCTTGAGATACCGCATCGAACTGAGCTTGCAAATTGTCCGACGACTTGCGTACCTGCTGGGCGATCAACTGGCCGATGCCCCAAGAAGTTAAAAAGCTGGTAAAGCCTGCGGCTGCGGTCATTACCCAGCCTGTTTGGCGCAGGTAAACGATCGCCTCCGGTTTGTCTTGCCGCAGAGCTTGATAGGAGGCAATGTTGGTGACGAAAGCCACAGCTACCAGAGAAACCAGTCCCGCCCCGATTGCCGTGTACAACTGTTTTGTAAACAAAGGGGCATTTTCCAAGAAAGCCAGTCCCCCCTGTTCTACTGTTACCGAAGTATCGAGCGCTTCTGTTTCGGTGGGAGCAAAAGTCGGCATCGACCCATCACTCGCGCCAGAAATGGGAAACATCTCGTCGTCTCGAATTGCCGAGCCGTCGCTGTTGTCAAAGTCCAGGCTGCTGCCGGTCGTTCCCATCATGCCGCTGGTCGAGTTGCCGAAATTGGTGTTACCTCTAGTCAAGCTCGAACTGGTGGCATCTTCTGAGATATCAAAGTCCGGCAAATTGCCTAAATCGTCAAACTCGTCAAATTCGTCTAAAAAGTCGCTGTGTTCTTGAGCGTTCCCAGTTTTTGACGACCAGGCGCTGTTGTTCTTGTCGGACGCTCCGAAAGCTGTCGCTTGTTCGTTTTCGTCGAAAGAGAAAGAATCGCTAAAAGCGTCGTCTTCAAAAGCATCTAACTCGAAGTTGTCTCTTGAGCCAAATGCCGGGGGTTCCGAGTCGCTGTAACCGTTGCTGTTGGCGGAGGCTGGATCGACTGAATTAAATTGTCCCCGGCTCGATCTTTGACTTTGAGAGTTGGGGACAGCACCTCCCATCAACAGCGTTTCGTCTTCCGCCAGCGAATAGTTTGACGAGTAGTCCGACCCGTTATTCGGCTGTTTGTTTTGAGGTCGAGAAGACCCGAAACCCGACGAGGGCATCGCCTCAGCAAAGGGGTCTTCCTCTTCGGCCGGAGGTGCGTTATGACTGTGATTTTGGCCGCTCTGGGGCGGGGATTGGTAGTCGTAGTCGGAGTTATCGTCGAATTCGTCTGGCAAATCGAGCGCAGCAAAAGGTTCGCCAAAATTGTCCGAGGGCCCGATGGGGGAGTCTAGTTGGTTCGAGTCGAAGGAATTCCCGGTTTCTGAAGAGGCAAAACTTTGACCGTTGAGCATCTGAGTCGGAGCTTCTGAAAACGAATCTCCTGAGTAAGGTGCGCTTTTCCCAGACACTTTGCTGCTAGACAAGTCAGCAGCATCAAACCCTCCATCATCTAAGGCAAAAGGGTCTCCAAAGTCCGAGTCGGCAAACTCGTCTATGTCGTCTAGCGAGTCGGATGTCTCAGCATAAGCTGCCATTCCGCCACTGTCGCCACCAAACGGGTTAGAATGTGAGGTTAAATCTGGGACTAAGCCTGCGCGATCGTCGTCTTCTGCTTCCCACCCCAAGCCACTCATGCCCAAGTCGGCCAAGTCCTCGTTTTCCATGTCGTCTGGGGATTGACTTCTATAGGAAAGGGATGGGGAATTTCCTTGAAAAAGTCCCAAATCCGGGTCTTCTAACCCTTCATCAAGAGATAAGTCTGGATAGAATTCTAATTCAGTTTCAGCAGACAAAGCCTCGAAATTTTCCGTTTGCAGTTCTCCAGATAAAAATTGGTCTGTGTAGGTAATTCCGTTGTGAGCGTGTTCCACCAAACTCGGGTCGTCACTCAGGCCTAGCACAACCGTGTACTGTTCCCGCGCCACCTCATGCTGTTGCAGTCCGTAGCAGTAAATGTGTCCGCACAGCAGGCGAGCGCTGGGGTCTTCGGGAAAATCTTCTACTAATTGATAAACTAGGGCTGCGGCTTCTGAATAATTGCCATCCATGTAGGCCGCTTCTGCCCGTTGGTAGTCCTGCTGAAAGTTGGTACTTGTTGCCATTTGCCGCCCTCTTTGGATTTTAGATTTTAGATTTGAGATTTTTGATTTTTATCTTGAATTGAATGTTTAGATGCGCGCCTCAAGTCGTGTGACTGTTGATGGTTAGACCCCAATCGAAAATCGCAAATCGCAAATCTAAAATCGATTTCACGCTGCCCACCGCGCCGAGCGCAGAATTTTCACTTGATCTAGCAGTCGGAGCACTTTCTGAGCTTGTGCACCTAACATCCATTCTCCCCTCAGAAATGGAATCATGCCGTCTGGTGCATTGTTCTGAGAGTGCAGTTGCTCTACGTCGAGCCAGTCCATCCCCACAATTCGATCGACTGCCAGCCCCAAAATCGTGTCTTGGTCTTCCACAGCCACGATCGGGATTTCGGGTCTATCTGTGTTCAGAGGTGTTTGGTCTCCCAGAAATTGGCCGAGGTCTGCCACCCAAATCACTCGTCCTCTCATATTTAGAGTACCTAAAAGCAAAGAGGAAACGTTGGGGATCGGTGTCATGCGGTCTGGGGACGGGGATAGTACCTCTCTAATCCCTGTCGCTGGCAGTGCGAACTCGTTCCCCGAAGGAACGTAGAACCGCAGGTGCAGCTCGCCTTCGGGAGTTTCTAGTTCTTGGAATTCCGGAGCCGGATCTACCCCTAGTCCTGGTAATATAAAGTCTGGGCTACCGCTAATCATAATTCTGACACCTGCATTTCTAGCAAATTGTTGAGGTTTCCCGCCAAGAATAACCCGATCGAAACTTCGATGGTCGAAACTTGACACAGCCAAGCTTGACACAGCCAAGGGGTGAATGGCGCGACTGCCGGAGGTCCTTGGCAATAAATTTGCTCCGTCAATAATTGACTGCCATCAATAAATTCGCGCGACCTTTGCTGGCACATTAGCTCAAATCGACTACGAACAATTAATTTGAAACCCCTAAAGCTTCACTTTGTACTCCCACCGCCGTCTCAATTGGTAAAACTCTAGGTAATTTCTGCGATGAATGCTAAACCGATACTCGGATTAGCGAGGAGTTGTTGACATGGCTGGTGTCGCGACAATCATGAACGGAGTCACTTAAGACTGACAATTGCACTCTCTGACTTTGTACAGAAATACCTAGCAATAAGTAGCCCTGTGCATCAGTTTTTCGGAGCGGCTGCAAGTGGAGAACAAGTATATTATATTTGCACTTTGAGCGTGTTAGACCCACTTGGGCCTAGAAATTGAACAGAGTTTTACCGACGCCCTTATGCCAGCGCGCGGATTAATACATTCTAGTTTATGGTGCGATCGCCAATAGTACCCCCAGCTTTCTCTTTGTGGCGGCCGAGACTTGATCTAACCGCAGGTACAAAAAAGCTCCCATCATGGCATGGGTGCGAAATTTATTTTTCTTCTAATTGGTCTTCTAGCGAGCGGTCTAATAATCTTTCCGAGAGATTGACCCGAGGGTAGCCGGGGCCCACATATTTTTCTACCAGCATCAATAACTCGCTTTCACCAAAAGGTTTGGTGTAAAAGTCTGTAGCTCCTGCCATGCGGGCTTTAACGCGGTCGATAAAGCCGTCGATACCCGTCAGCATAACGATCGGCGTCTGCCGGAAAGCGCTAGAACTCCGCAGCATAGCGCAAACTTCGTAGCCGTCGAGTTCCGGCATGGCGATGTCACACAGAATTAAATCGGGTTTGAGTGGAAACACCAAACTCAGGGCTTGGAGGGGATTGCCGATCGTAGTAGCTTCGTAACCGTGTTCATTTAAAATTGACTCAACTGTTTTGCGAATAGTATTGTCGTCGTCAATACAGACAACTCTCGGAACCTTGGTTTCTGGGGACGACCATTCTTTTTTATTGTTGGCCGGGGCAACAGAGGGTTCGTAAAATACTTGCACCAATCCCTGCTGCACGAAGGGGTAAATCGCCTTAGCGACAGTCAGCACGTCTCGGTTGAGGTACCGCGCCATTTGGCGGATCGAAGTGTGGCCGTCGGCCCAGCGTCTGAGAGTATTAAAGGTATTGACAGGCAGCGCTACTCGCAGCTCGGAGGGGTCTGAAATCACCGGGCATTGGTTGGGCGACTGAATGTGAGGGTGAAACTGCTTCCACTGCTGCACCTGTTTGACAATCTTGGCCAGCAGCGAGCTAATTTCTAAGCTGGTCAGTTGAGGAGCCAAAGCTGGGCCCATTTCAAAAGTGAAGGAACCCTGGTGGAGACTGAGCAAGTCAAACAGGGTTTCGTGGATCATGCTCTGGATGATGTTGCGCCCTTGAGCTGGGGTGAGGATGTGGTTTTCTAGCAGGGCCCACAGGTAGCCGTATTCTGGGGCATTGGTAGATGCCATATAGGGAACTTGGATTTTGTCTAGGGCGGTATCTGCTTTGTAGCGGCGCAGGTAGTCGCGTAAGCGCAACAAACTGCCCGCACTCTGGGTAGCGTAAATAATCTGACCGTTGAAGCAGAAGACATACCAGGATTGTCCTGCAAGGGAGCGCTGGGTAGGTTGAGTACCCGTGCTGCTGCCGGTGGAGGTGTAGGCCTCTACGAACAGTTCTCCGGTTCGCTGACCTAACTCAATCAATTGCAGGATGCTGCGGATGTCTATTTCACTCAAATTTCCCTGCATGCAGCTAAAGTGTCCTCCTTAAAACCGTTGGCGTCTGAGATCGGAAAGACTGTGTGCTGGCGAAAAGATTGACTTTAGTTTCCGTCAATAATTTACGCGCTGATGCCGATCTCACAATTGGGAATTGACGAAAGGGCGATACTTGCTGCCGCTCCTCGGCCGCGCTACCAGTCCACAAGCTGAAACCGCGAAACTCGGGGCATTCTCTAAGTGTAGAGTTTCACCTTAGTATTCCCACTGTTGCCTAAACTCGTAGAATCCACATCGCACGATTGCACGGGTTCTTCGAGTGTGCAAGGCTGGCATTCCCGACTGGTTCAAGTCTTCGATCGCCAAACTTTTGAAGTTTTTGGCTGAGTATGCCGTCAGTTTATCCAGCACATTTTGGCGTAGGTCAACTTCAAAATACCGAGGATTCTCTGGTTTTACCGCTGCTACCAGCAGGAAGTGCCGATCAAGCCCCGATGGGAACTTGAGGCTAGTCTGTTGGGTTGGATGAGTTGCGATCGAGGTTTTTTTGGGTTTGCCACAGCCCTAAAATCAGGTGCAGTCAAAATGAACCTTTGTTGGCAATTGTCAGCAAAACCCTCAGTGCTGATCGACCTTTTTGCTCGCCCGCGGCGAGCGCCATAGGCTCGCGTCATTACCTTATTCTAAGGCAGCGTGGTTCAAAACCCTAGTCCGCCGGAGCAAGGCGCCAGCTTGGGGGCAGCAAAGGCTTTTTTCACGATCGACTCGCAACTAAAGCGTGGTAGAATCAATCGAAAGTTTTTGACCGAAACGCCAGACGCAAGCCCCGGGCTACCGACATGGGGATTGAGACCTGGGGATCAGTCGGTAGGGACTTTGACTTTTAAGTCTCGTGAAACGATTGTATTGCTAAAACCACAGTGGTATAATAGGCAGAGAGCGATTCGCCAGATTCAGTTGACAGTTGACAGTTGACAGTTGACAGTTGATAGCGACCTCTACCTGGAAGGAAGAGGATTGGAGTAATGAATAGTCTTCTTTTAATTTCTCCCGATCCGGCTTGGGGCTTTAAACCAATTCTTTCTGGTAAGAATAACTTTCAACCCATTGAAATATCCTAGACGGCGAGCAACCCCGGCAACGCACTAATCCGATTAATTCGGAATAGTTAAAGGGCAAATAATTGCAGCATAGGTCACGTTCAACCTTAAAAATATGAAGGACTCAGCAAGTCTGCGCTCCGCGAGAAGTAAAGTTCTTTGAGTGAGTAGAGCGATATTTGAATGTCCCATTGTCGTCTAGAAGGTGGGCAAGAATCCCCCGGCTTTAGACGTGGGGAGGTTCAAGGACTGACCTTTTTCAGGTTTGGGCTATGGCAGTCTCCGCAGTGAGAGCTAGTCTTTAATCAAGCGGCATTGGTACTGCTCTCTCATTCCTCCAGACAACTGGCGGCGGCCGTACTTTCTGGAGGTTCTCCCGTGAGAACATGCTATGCGTGAGTGCTGAAGAAAAGTTAGAAAAAAATGCTATCCCCCGATTGGGCAAACGATACCAAAAAGTAAGACTTAAGTGGCAAAAAGTTATCCTTACTTGCCTATACTTGTTTACTTTAGGTAAGTTGACTAAAGATCACACGCAGTGTTATGTTTAGTCAAGAACCTTTGGCTTAAGGGGGATAGCCTACTTATCTTGGGATTAGCCGTCTACCAAACAGCGTAGGAAGTAAACACCACTTATCTTTTAGGCCTTTAAGTAACTTAAAGTAAGTTGGGATAGGTTTTACGAAGCAGAGGACTATTAGTGTGCTGTATCTAGCGGAAGTACAAAAACAGAGAAGCGGCTTTGGTCTCGGTGGCGGTAAGGCTGAACTGAAACTGCTAGCTTGTCAGCGGGGCGAACATAACTGGAGCGCCGTACCAGGCGATGACGCGATCCCAGTTGAGGAAGCTAATAAGTTTAACGACGGCACGCTGGTGCTGGTTGAGTTGAGCGCTAGCAAGCAAGTGCAGCGGATTCAGGAGGCAGCCCGCCAGTTGGTGAGCATTCTGCAAAATTTCTCGCGATTGCAGGACAAGTTTAAGGATAAGGAAGAGGAAATTGAACAGTGGAAGGCTTCTCTGACGTTTTCGAGTCAGGAACTCAATCGCCGGGAAATGGAAATGCAAGCCCGCGAAGAGCAGTTGGCTCAAATGGAAGAAGAGTTGGAGCGACTGGAGGCTCAGCGCTCGGAAATTGAAAATACTCGAGATGAAGCTAACCGACTGCGAGAAGAAGTCGATCGCAGTCGTGTGGAAATTGAGACGGCTTGGGAACAGTTGCGGGGCGAGCAGCAACGGGTGGCCCAGCAGCAGTCTGAGGTTCCGCAGGGGGCAGTAGTTGATGAGCAGCAGACCCAGAGGATTCAGGAGTTGATGCAGAAGCTGGGAGGGGCAATTGCTTCGGCCCAAGGGGTGCGGGAACAACTGAATCAGTCTTTTGGTGCCGTGGGCGCTCAACAGGCAATTCTGGATCAGCACTGGCAGCAGTTGGAGCAAAAACAAAGCATAGCTCAACAGCAAGAAGAAGAGGTCGATCGACAAAATCAGAGCCTCCAAAACCGCTGGCAAGAGTGGTACCAATCTCAAGAAGCTTTGGCCGGGGCTCGGGCGGAGCTTAAAGGGCAGCAAAGTACCCTCAGCGCTAAGCAGGATCAGGCTCAGTCCGTGTCTTTGCAGGTGCGGGCTGTTGAGGATCTTTACCAGCAAGTTTCCAGGCTCGCATCTGCTTCGGGTACTGCGGGTACGGAGCAAAAAGTAGATGTGTCAGCTTTGGAGAAGATGCCTGTTGATGAGTTACAGGGGCTGGTGCAACACTTGCAACAGGATTTGGAAAAGGTGTTCCGGTTTGTTAACGATCAAGAGGAGGAGTTGACTCTGCAGCAGGAGACAATCGAGGAGCTGCAAGGGAAAATTCAAGCTGCTAGCGAGTATGATCGCATGGCTTTGGAAAATGAAATGGCAGATGAACTCGAAAGTTATCAGATGTTAAACGAAACTCTGGTGGGACAGCGCCTCCGGTTGCAGGAACGGGAAGATGTTTTAAAGCAGCATCAGGCGGTGCTGTGGCGGCGGCTGGGTACTGCTAATGCTCCAAAACAAGAGCGAGGAGATATTGATTTGGGGCCGATTGTCGCACAGCTCAATACTCAGCGGCAGCAGCAAAGCCAAGAATTGCAAAGACTGGAAAACGAAATTCAGCAGTTGCGGGAAGCAATATCCCAAATTGAGGCAAATGTCAACCGCAAAAATGGGGAAAGTGAGGCGAAACGCTACGAACTCAAGCAGTTAGAGCAGAATTTGTTCAACCAGAAAGGTACAGTGGCGCAACTCTGGGGCAGAGTGAATGTTTATCAAGAAATGTTGCAGCCCGTGCAGGACAATTTGAATGCGCTACGCCAAAAGCTCGAAGCGGTGGCGGGGGAACTCGATCGCGTGCAGCAGACTGGGGAGGAGCAAGATCGGGTAGTTTCGGATCTACGACAAGTCCTTTCGGGTTTGATGACTGCTTAAAATTTAAGATCTAAAATTATCCAAGGTTTTTCAACTCGGGCGATCGCTCCTCCTGGAACTGGATCGGTTTGCGATCGGTTGGGCGCTACGATTAAGCTGGTTAGTTTTTCTACGCTTTCAAAACTAGGCGCCGAGGACAATATTTGTTGCAGTAGTTGTCGCATTGCCCGTCGCTGCAAGGCCAGGGGTGCTTCCCGCAAAATCGGGCGATTTAACTTGACGGGAAGTTGAAAATTCACCTGGGGGCTGTCTGCAATTGGAGACATTGCTCGCTGTAGCAAGTCGCTGGCTGCAAGTTCGAGATATTCTACGTCGGCGCGGAGGAGTTCGGCTGTTTGAGCTAGCGCTTGTTGGGCTTTTGGGTTGAAATGAGTTTCCAAATAAGGCAATAATTCTGATCGAATGCGGTTGCGACTATATTGCAAGTCTTGATTTGTGGAATCTTCCCAAATTGGTAGTTTTTGCTCTTGACAAAATTGACCTGTTTGCGATCGAGTTATTTCGAGCAAGGGACGAACTAAATAGATTTTAGATTTTAGATTTTGGATTTTCGATTGGGAATTTTCCTCCTGATTTCCCAATCTCAAATCGGCAGATATTTGGGAGTTAGGATTTTCGCCCGAATTCCCCAATCTAAAATCGGCAATCGGCAATCGAAAATCGAGCAGGGGCCGCCTCCAGGTGAGGGCAGAAAGTCCGTCGGCGCCGCTGCCGCGAATCAGGTTGTAGAGAAGTGTTTCGGCGCGATCGCTGGCTGTGTGGCCTGTAACAATGTAGGGGTAGTTGTGGGCGATCGCAATTTCGGTTAAAGCTTGATATCGCCACTGTCTGGCCGCTGCTTCTGTTTTGGAAATGTCCGAGGCTGTTTCCAAATAGTAGGATATTCCCCAATTTTTAGCTAATTGTTCTACATGATTGGCCGAGGCTTGCGAGTCAGAACGCCAACGATGATCGCAGTGAACAATCGCTAGGTTCCAACCCCATTTTGGCTGCAAATCTAGCAGTAATTTAATTAAACACAGAGAATCTTGTCCGCCGGATACTGCTACTAGCAAGCGCTGATTTGATGGCAATATTTGTCGGTACAGCAGCGTCCTGTGAACTTGAGCGTGCAGGTGCGTCCAATTGGAAGATTCAGGCATTACAGTTGACAGTTGATAGTTGACAGTTGATAGTTGACAGTTGACAGTTGACAGTTGACAGTTGACAGTTGCCCGTTGATAGTTGACAGTTGCCCGTTGATAGTTGACAGTTGTCAGTTGCAGGAAGGATGCTGTTTTAAGCTCCTCAACTCAAAACTCTGAACTTAAAATTCAAAAATCTTCCTCCTTTCCCTCTGCCGTAAGTAGCAGCTTAGCTCCACATTCCTATACTTTGGGGGTCGCGGTCGGGATACCTAGAAACAGGAAAATTATTACTTATTTCTGTTGAGTCACATTGATTTAATGGCTCATCTATATCGGTTTGATTTGAGCTATCTACGGCGTAGTTTTGCACGGTGTCTGATCTTTCTGCAGCGGCAGGAAGGGCTTTTTGTTCTTTGATTTCAGGTTCGAGCGGAATGAACTCCAGACGCATTCTAAGTTTTCCTTTAGTCCAGTCTTTTCCAGCGCTTAATAACTCGCAATCCAGGCCGTCTGAAAACAATTTTTCGTCTACCAATTTTGATTGCATAATTGCCATAAATTCGCTGACTTTGAATGTACATTGATACATCAAAGCGCTGGTAGGGGCAGACACAACATCGTCTTCTTGGGGAAATATTTTCGATTCGTCCATATTAATTGTCCTTATTTTAATGAATGAAGGAAGTTCGGCAACGGATTTTGTAACGGATGTAACGGATGTGAGGAATACCGAAGTTAGAAGAATGAAGAAGGGTCTTCGGCGAAGCTGAGCGGGTAAAAAAAGGGAAGAAGGAAGAGGGAGTCAATTATTAGAATTTCGCTGGTTGAGTAAGGTGGGAATTGCCCACCCTACAATCGGAGATGATATTAATCCCGATTCTTTGACTTATCCTGTTCTTCTGTGGCCCATTGGTGGATCGGGAGTTAGAAAAACCAACCGTAGGAATGTAAACCTTTGCCTAACAGATTAACGCCTAGATAGCAAATCCAAACTACCACAAAACCTGTGGCGGCTAAAATTGCTGGGCGCCTTCCTTGCCAGCCACGAGTGATGCGGGCGTGCAGGTAGGCTGCAAATACCAACCAAGTAATTAGCGCCCAAGTTTCTTTCGGGTCCCAACTCCAGTATGATCCCCAAGCTTCGTTAGCCCAAACCGCACCGGCAATAATGCCAACTGTCAGTAAGGGGAATCCTAAACCGATGATGCGATAGCTAATGTTATCAAGAGTTTCTGCTAGATTCAATCGCTGGGGCGAGAGAAGTTCTGCGGTTTGAGTTGGGGTGGTTGATGCGGTTTGAACGGTTGCTAATTCGAGCACTGCGGTGGTGCCCAAACCGTTATTGTTGGGGTTGAAAGATGGTTCGCTGAATGCTAGTGCGCTGTCGGCGACTGTTTCGATGGTTGGAGATTCGGGGTTTTGTGGGCGTTGGAGGCGGTAGTTGCCGTTGCGGCTGCTGTTGGTGCCGAAGGAACTGCCGGTGAGTTCGATTTTTTGGCCACGGGTGACGATTAAAAATGCGATCGCCAGTAGCGCTCCTACCATTAAAGTTGAGTAACTGAGCATCATGACGCTAACGTGCATCATCAGCCAGTTTGATTTGAGGGCGGGTACTAGGGGCTCTGCAGATTGCATGGTTGCCGGCAGAGTCAGGGCTGCAAAGGCGGATATTGCCATTGCTACGGGGGATGTGGCTACTCCTACTAAGCGGGAACGACTCATGTTTTCCGCGACTAGGTGGATGGCGGTGATTCCCCAAACTAGGAAAAATAAAGATTCGTAGAGGTTGCTTAAGGGGAAGTAGCCGGCTTCTATCCATCGAGAACCGAGTAAAGCGGCGATGGATAGGTTGGCGACGGCCATTCCTGCGGTGCCTAGGGCCCCCAGGTAGGGAATGCCGGGGAATGCTGCGCCCACCCAGTAAATGAGCATTGTGGAGAACAAAACGGCGAAGGAGATGTTGTCCAGCCAGTTCTGGAGTACGACCAGATCCATAAAAATTACTCCGGTAATGTTTTTACTTATTTTTGCTAACTAGATCGATCGTACTGGGCTTCGGGAGTTTTGGGTTTGGGATTTTGAATTTTTGTGGCAATTATGAGTTTTTGGCGGTTGTTGAGGTGCCCGCGGGCGATCGCACGACGATCGCACGGACGCATCAAACAAGCTACTATTGACCCACCAGACGAGTGTGATCCCGTCAAGTCACGCTTGTTGATTCTGGCTTGCGGATTTTGGATGAGTTGCATAGGCTAGAGGAGATGTTGACTTAATGCGTCGAGATTCAATCTTTTACAAGTTCTTTCAAGAAACTCCAACGCTGCTGTTTGAGCTATTGGAAGAGGCACCATCAAATGCGGAACAGTATCGATTTGATTCGGTGGCGGTGAAGGAACCGAAGTTTGAAATTGATGGGGTATTTTTGCCGCCGGATGCTGAACCTGGAGTTGTATATTTCTGTGAGGTGCAGTTTCAGCGGGATGAATTGCTTTATGAGCGATTGTTTGGTGAGTCGTTTTTGTATTTTTATCGCAACCGTCAGCGATTTACAGATTGGGAAGCGGTGGTAATTTATCCTACACGATCGACTGAACAATCAGAAACGCATCCCTATCGATCGCTCTTGAGCAGCAATCAGGTGCATCTGGTATATTTGGATGAGTTGGGTGCGATCGAACAGTTGCCGCTGGGAGTGGCGCTGATGGCGTTGACGACTATCGACGAAGCGAGTACGCCGACAGTGGCGCGATTGTTGCTGGCGCGATCGCAGCGGGAGGAGTCGGAAGCAGCTAGTCGCGCAATAATAGAGATGCTGACGACGATACTGGTTTACAAGTTTACCAATTTGAACCGAAGGGAGGCAGAGGCGATGTTAGGGATTACGCTTGAGGAAACTCGGTTTTATCGGGAAGCTAAGGAAGAAGGGCGCGAACAAGGACTCGAACAAGGCATTGAACAAGGCATCGAACAAGGCCGCGAACAAGAAGGAAGAGCCTTGATTTTACGTCAGTTAAATCGCCGTCTGTTCAATCGGCGAGTTGGAATTTTGCCGGAATCTATCACCACTAGAATTGCTGATTTGTCGATCGAGCAAATAGAATCTCTAGCAGAGGAATTGTTGGATTTTCAGTCGATCGAGGATTTAGAGGTTTGGCTGGAAAATTTGCCTAAGTGAGATGCGATCGCACTTTTGCCTGCATAATAGATCTCTTGCAAAAATAGCTAGGACGGGCTCTCCGGCCCATCCCACAATTTTTTTTTTCTTGTGGGATGGGCCGGAGAGCCCGTTCCAAAATTTGATTAAAAGGACTTTTGCAAGAGGTCTAATGAGTTGCTGTGTTGAATTGAGCGATCTAAGAATGATGGAAATGACAACAAGATATTTGCAAATTAGCTCATTTTGCAAAAGCAGGTAGTGGAACAACTCCATCACGCAGTAAACACGATCTCTATTATGGCGGAGGTATTCCTTGGGTAAAATCTGGTGATCTACCTGAATCAATAATTAGTGAAACTGAGGAAACAGTCACTCAGGAAGCTTTAGCAGAAACATCATTGAAGCTTGCACCCAAAGGATCTATCCTTGTTGCAATGTATGGCGCTAATGTTGGTCGTGTTGGAATCTTAGGTATTGATGCAACAACAAATCAAGCAGTTTGCCATATTGTCCTAGAAAAAGACAAGGCTGATTCGAGATATATTTTTCGTGCCTTACAGCAAAAACTGCCATAATTCATATCAAGAAGTGTCGGCGGTGCACAGCCTAACATTAGTCAGCAAATAATTCGAGAGACAGAAATTCTACTGCCACCGATCGCCCAACAGAAACAAATCGCCGCAATTCTGGACAAGGCGGAGGAACTTCGAGCGCTGCGTCGCAAGGCTTTGGGCGAATTGGATGCGATCGTGCGATCGATATTCCTTGAGATGTTTGGCGATGTAGGAGCGACATCCCGCTTTCTTGTTGAGCAACTCGAATCAGTTTTAAAACAACCTCTTCAAAACGGTGCTTATTTTTTAAAAGATGCTTACGTTGAAGATGGCGGAATAGAGATGGTTCACATGAGTGACGCTTTTTACGAAGTTGTCATTCGAGGTAATCTTAAGCAGGTCATTTGTAGTGCTGACGAATATAAGAAGTATCGTATTTCTGAAAAAGATATTTTGATTGCTAGAAGGTCTCTTAATTATGAAGGAGCAGCAAAACCTTGTTTGATTCCGCCTTCACCTAATCCACTGATTTTTGAATCGTCATTTATTCGCGTAACCCCGAACCCGGAAAAAATTGGTGTTCTATTTTTGTTTCATTATCTCAGCAACGACTGGGTGAGGCAGAAGTGTATTAAACCATTTCTTACTCAGTCAACAATTTCAGGTATCAACCAATCAAACTTGGCGCGTGTGCCTGTACTTACTCCTCCCCTCCGGCTTCAACAAGAATTTGCTCGGCGGGTGGAAGCGATCGATCGTCTCAAAAATACACATCGCGAATCCCTCACCCAACTCGATGCCCTCTTCGCCTCCCTCCAACATCGCGCTTTTCGAGGAGAGTTGTAGCCGTCGGTAAAAGAAGCGTGGAATCGTTTATAGACAAAATATTTAAACAACCAGCATCTTCCCAAATTAGCGCCAATAATCGATATTTATGGACTATAATAGAATTAATAAAAGTTTCAGTGCAACAATTAAAACGGAGGTAATTAGCATGACTACTGTACAAGACGTTGCAGCTTATATTCTCGCCAAGAAAGGCGAACTTCCCGCTATGAAACTTCAGAAGCTTTTGTACTACGCTCAGGCATGGTCATTAGTCTGGGATGAAGCCCCCCTGTTTCTTGAAACCGTAGAAGCATGGGCAAACGGGCCTGTTATTCCCGACCTCTACAAGCACCACAAAGGGCAATTTATCGTCTCAGAGATCGCAGGTAATCCCGAAAATATTACCCCGATCCAAAAAGAAACTATTGATAAAATCCTGGAATTCTACGGCGATCGGACTTCCCAGTGGCTGAGTGACTTGACCCATCAAGAAGAACCCTGGATCAGTGCCAGAAAAGGACTCGCAGCCACACAGCGCGGAAATCAAGAAATCACACTTGCTGCAATGGCAGAATACTACAGCAGCCTGTAACCCTGTCACTCATGTCCAAGCAGAAAAAACAGCCAAAAGTCAAATCCCAGCCCGCTCCTCAAAAACAACCCAAAATCGCCGAAAATCCTCAAGATTACTACAATCGTAATCCAGCATGGCGAATTTCAAAAATGGAACTAGCCTCTCACTATGGTTGGCAAAATATTGATGGAGAAAAACTCAAAGAGATTCAAACAAAACTCACTAACTTTGAATCTATGACGTGGCGGGAGATATTGGTTGACAGTAAAAAACAAAATCATACCGTGCCAATTAATAAGCTCTCTAAACTAGCCCGCGAGCGACTCAGCGAAATCAATCTCGATGATTTGGATGAACTCACTTCTTTACGCTTATCTGCGACCGAAAGAATCTGGGGCATACTCAATCAAGGCGTGATGGAGCTACTTTGGTGGGACCCGAACCATGAGGTGTATCCCACCCAGAAAAAGAACACTTAAAACCTAGATTGCAGTAAAAATGTGTAACTTTCTATGCTGCGATCGCAACCGGAATTTAATTGATCGAGCCAGCGAGTTAGGGCGATCGTCGCAGCGCTAGAAGAGAAAGACCGTATTCCGGTAGTGCGCGAACAAATGGCACTAATTCAAGACATTCTAACTGATGCCTGGTGAGAAAATGTCACAATTCCCATTCTAGAAGGTGCCCGTAACAGGCTGCGATCGCTGATTCGTTTGATTGAAAAGACACATCTACAACCAATTTACACGAATTTTACCGACGAATTAGGTACTGAAACCTCCTTCGATCTGCCTGGTTTAAACAGCAGCCAGTTCGATCGCTTCCGTGCGAAAGCGCGTCAGTTTTTGCAAGCTCACGAAAATCATATCACAATTCATAAGCTGAGATCCAACCAACCGCTGACACCAAGCGATTTGAACGAACTAGAACGAATGTTGAGCGAAGCAGGTATCGGCGAACCCGAAGAGTTAGCAGCGGCTAAACATTTAGGTTTGGGGTTGTTTATTCGATCGCTGGTGGGACTCGATCGTCACGCAGCAAAACAAGCGTTTGGCGCGTTTTTATCCGGCTCTAAGTAGGTCGGCGGAAAAATCCATAAGTATGTAACAAAATATTAAGTCTGGTGACGGGACTTGAATTTAATACGTTGTGTTGGGTAATCTCCTCTTTTTCCTCTAGCTTCTAGTCCGTCAATTACGGCGTAAGCGAGTTCTAATTCATCCTCAAACATTTGTCCGACTAATTCATCTTCTTTAATGTGTTGCCACTCTAATTCAATTGGGTTCATTTCAGAACAATATTTGGGTAAGAAAAAGATATATAAACCCTGACTTTCCCACTTTGACCATAACTGTTTAACCTCGTGACATCGGTGTATTGGACCGTTGTCTTGTACAATAATTCTAATCCGTTTCATTTGGGCCGCTTCTTCTGCTTCTTTCTCCATCATCTGAATATAAGCTTTTCGATCAACACCTCCAATTACCAAACCATATACAAAGCTACTTAAAGGTTCAAAAAGCCCCACAATACTTAATCTACGACCTCGATTTTTAGTTTGCTGTATCCGTTTTTGTTGACCTTTTTTGTAATATGTATAACTTGGTTTACTCCACGCACAAAATCCTGATTCATCTAAATATTTTAAGTCGATTTCTCCGGCTGCCGCTGCTAATTCCAGCATATCTAGGTCTGATTGCTTTATTTCTCGTTGTTTGGGGTCTTGTTTTCCTTTATGACTTGGACTAGCTCTTTTCCAAATGATTCCTTTTTTTTAGTACCCGTCTTAGTCGGTCTGGACTTAATTTAATAGAGCGCTCTTTTTCTAATTTATCAGCTAATTGAAAACTGTTATATGTACGTGGTTCTTTTTTTAAGCATTCTGACAAAAACTCTATATCTTCTTCTTTCCATTTGGCTTTTACCCCTCGACCTGGTTTTTCCCAAAGGCTTTCTATACCAAATTCTTCCCATTTATGTAAGACTGCTCTCACTGTTTGTGAAGCCCAGTTAAAGTGAGTAGCTATTTTCTCAACATACCAGCCATTTGCGTTTAACCTGATTACTTCTGCTCGATCTTTGACTTTTTGTGGTAATGAGCGCCGTTCTCAGATTAAATAGGGTTTTGTCTTGCTTTTGAGTCAGAAATACTCTTAATCGAGCGCCCATATATTAATTACCTCACTAGAGCTATACCTTTCTTTATGTATGTTAACATAGTTTTGTTTTTTTTCGCCGACCTACTTACATTCTCCGCGAATTCGATCGAATTCATTAACTTAATCATCGATTATCTAACGCATCATGGCGTGATGGAAGCCGGTTTGCTGTATGATTCTCCATTTACAGACATTAATGCTCAAGGCCCTGAAGGCGTGTTTAGTCCCACCCAAGTCGATACATTGGTTTTGGTTTTGGAGCAAATTAGCGCGGCGGCGGCTGCATAAATTTCAGTGGGCGATGCTGTTGATTTGCACGGTGTTTTATCCCCGCACAGTCAAACAGTCGCTTAACTCAAACAAATCCGATCACCAAGGATTACCAATCATTCTAAAAGCAGACCAATAATAGGGATGAGAAAAATTGCGCGTCGCCGTGTTTGCCAATTCCGGAGGTAGCGGCACATTACCAACAGAAGTCCGCAACATCCCTCCTTCAATCTGCACATCTTGGCGCAACATCGCTAATTGCGCTTGCCGGAGTGCTTCTGCTTTAATCGGAGCAGTTTTTAACTGCCCGTAAAACTCCGCCATCAATCCTAAACTGCCCTCGTCGCTGACATACCAAAGAGTCGCCATAGCCGATTTAACCCCGGCTTGCACAGCTAACCCGCCAAAGCCTAACTCGGCTTCTCGATCGCCCACAGCAGTCTTGCAAGCACTCAAAACTAACATTTCAACTTGCGGGCTGTGCCAATTCATTTGCCGCAACTGATCCAAACGCAATTTAGTATCCCACAACTGAATAAAGGATTCGCTAGGAGCTCCAGATCGAAATTCAGCGTGGGTAGCCAAGTGAATCATCCCAAAAGGCTGCTGCTGGCGCTGCGATTTCAAATTAGCCAGGGTGAAAGCTTCGTTCAAGAAAGACTTACCAGGCCACTCCTGCGGGGTAATTGTCGATACTTCTACCTCCACCGCAGGTAAAGGATTCATATCTGGAAATTGCGACGCGCCCATTGCCAAAACTTGAGTATTTTTGAAATTGGCGGGGCTGGTATCTGTCAAACTCAGACTCGGCATTGAGCCGACGCTGTAACGCTCTATCAGAAAGCCTTTGCCGTCGTGGAGTGCGGCCATTGGGATCGATCGCAACCCCATATCTGAGATAAAAGATAAATTCTGAATGCCTTTGGCTTGCAACTCTGCTTCGAGCGGCGCTACCATCCACTGGTAGAGCTGCTGAGCCAAGGGCAAATAACTTTTAGTGTTGCGCTTTACCGGATTAGTCAGTTCATCGCGAAATTTCCGAACAGCTTCCATTACCTGGGCGCGAGAGGTTCCAGGGATGCGCTGGCGAACGGGTACGCCTTCGGGGGTGATCACCATCAGTTCCAGTTCGTCAGAGGCTTGAATTTGCTGTTCTACGCGCAGCAACGGCGAACTGTTGTATGGTCGAGCAAGGGTAGAACCCTTGGGTACAAAGCTCATATAGACAAGAGCTGGTTTGATGCCTGTGGCTTTTTCGACACTGCGAAGGGTATTTTGGGCATCTTCTAGGGTGGCGATCGCATTTGTTGATGGCAAATTTAGGTAATCGACAAAATCACTGGTAAACCTCTCTTCTACTGGAAAAATAACGGTATTGAGGTTGGTTGGTAAGTTGGAAACGTAAATATTTGGGGAGGCGGGAGTTGAATTGCGCTGTTGTAAGGAATTAGATATCTGGTTTTGCTGTTGCAAGCTGGGGGAAAATAAAGGATTTGCGTTCCGAGGCCCGCTGACGGAGAGCACAGGAGCCAGAACCGGTGCGTTTGACGGCGCGAGATTTATTGGCGCCGCAGCAGGCACAACAGATATCTGGTTGGGTGAAACTGCTGGAGGCGTTACTGTTACTGGTGCAACTGTTTGATTTTGCACTGTCGGGGCGATCGGCAAATTTGAGACCGGTGCTGGATTTGGAGGAATTGTGGGTGCGGGTGGCACATTTGGTACCGGTGCTGGATTTTGACTAATTGTGGGTGCGGGTGGCACATTTGATACCGGTGCTGGATTTGGAGGAATTGTGGGTGCGGGTGGCACATTTGATACCGGTGCTGGATTTTGAGGAATTATGGGTGCGATCGGCAAATTTGATACTGGTGCTGGATTTTGAGGAATTGTCGGCGCTGGTGTCAAATTCGATACTGGTGCGGTAGGTTCAGTAATTGCCGGGGCTGGTGGCAAATTTGATACTGGTGCGGTAGGTTCAGTAATTGCCGGGGCTGGTGGCAAATTTGATACCGATGCTGGCGTCGGCGTCGGCGTTAGCGTTTGTGCAGGCGTTGGTGCAGGTGCAGGTGCAGGTGCAGGTGCAGGTGCAGGTGCAGGTGCAGGCGCAGGTGCAGGTGCAGGCGCAGGCGCAGGCGTCGGTGCAGGTGCAGGTGCAGGCGCAGGCGCAGGCGTCGGTGCAGGTGCGGGCGTCGGTGCAGGTGCAGGCGTCGGTGCAGGTGCGGGAGTTGGTGCGGGCGCAGGCGTCGGTGCAGGTGCGGGCGCTGGTGCTGGTGCTGGTGCGGGCGCAGGCGTCGGTGCAGGTGCGGGCGCAGGCGTCGGTGCAGGTGCGGGCGCAGGCGTCGGTGCAGGTGCGGGTGCAGGTGCGGGAGTTGGTGCGGGCGTTGGTGCTGGTGTTGGCGCTGGTGCTGGTGCTGGTGCTGGTGCTGGTGCTGGTGCTGGTGCGGGTGCAGGTGCGGGTGCGGGTGCAGGAGTTGGTGCGGGTGCAGGAGTTGGTGCAGGAGTTGGTGCGGGTGCAGGAGTTGGTGCGGGTGCGGGTGCGGGTGCGGGTGCAGGAGTTGGTGCGGGAGTTGGTGCGGGAGTTGGTGCGGGAGTTGGTGCGGGAGTTGGTGCGGGCGTTGGTGCTGGTGTTGGCGCTGGTGCTGGTGCTGGTGCTGGTGCTGGTGCTGGTGTTGGTGCGGGCGTACCCGATACTGAAGAAGCCGTAATGTTAATTCGCGTCGGCTCTACTATCTGAGGGCCTGGGCTGGAATAACCTCCAGATGCAATAACATTTTCCTTGTTCGCACCCCCAGTGGCAATGCTACCAGCAGTACCGTTCAAGCTGTTATAGTCGGGCCCGACGCCGAAAAGAGTGTTGGTGGCTTCGCCGCCGTGGCGAATGGTGATATCTCCACCATTAGCGCTACGAGTCGCAGCGGCGGAAATGCTGCAAGCTTGGGACAAGCAGTTGCTATCGTTTGTGAAAGTGCCTGTGGCTCGGAAATGACGGCCGGCTGTAATGTCAATATTTCCTCCGGCTGTTCTTCCTTCGGTGTTGATACGGGTTACTTCGATGTCGTTGCGGGCGTTGAGGGTGACTTGGCCACCTTGTTTTTCTTCGGAGTTGGCGTCTATGAACCCTGTTTGAATGCTGCTTGAGGGTGCTGCAATACTAACGTCTCCGGCGTTGCTGTTTTTGTCGATCGAGCTTGCGTTGATATTGCCTGTTTCTACTTTTCCTGTACGGCTGGTGACGGTGATGTTGCCGCCTGCGGTGGTGTCGGAGTCGGAGTTGATATCGACAGTGCTAATGTCGCCACTAGCTTCTAGGGCGATTCGGCCGCCTTGGGAACTTCTCAGGTTTCCGCTGGCTGCAATGCTGTTGGCTGCTTGAATGTCGATCGCCCGAGCGTTTGCATCTTTTAGCGCAACGTCCCCCGCAGCTACTACTCGGTTAGACGCCGTGAGTACCACTTCACCGCTGGCATTGACGCTGATGCCTGTAGCGTTTGTTTCACCGATGCCTGTGAGCAGTTCCGGCAAGGATGCGATCGGCAATGCCGAAGCTGTTACCGCTGTTCCACTGCTGCTGGTTGCTGAGGGCGGCTCGATTTCCAAACTTAGCAAATTGCCTCGCTGGCTGACGCGCACTAAATTTGTCCCGGAGACTGATGCTACGGTAAGTTGACCGTCTGGGGCAGAAAGGCTGCCTGTGCTGACAACGGTTCCGCCGAGCAAGGTTAAGTTCTGCCCTGACTTGACTGCTAAGTCTGCCGTGCTGATAATTGCCGCTGCTTGATCGGCTCCAAAAGCAAAGGAACTGGGCGCGCCTGTCAGAGATGTGTAGGTGTTAGTACCGTCCGCGTTAAACGAGTTTGAACCAAATCCAATAGCGGTGGCGGTGGTTGCTGTGAAAGAAGCCGGCACGTTTAAGCTGGCACTGTTGCCAAATATGATGCCGGATGGATTCATCAGAAACAAGTTAGAATTGCCGCCTGTTACTTGAATTAAGCCGTTAATAATCGACGGGCTACCGCCGCCTATGCCCGCTAAAATGTTGCGAATGTTGGGGTTTGATATAAAGTTGGCAATCTGATTTTCCGACAAGCCGAATTCTGTAAAGCTGTGGAAAAGATTTTGTCGATCGCTCGATAATTGCCCGCCTTGAATATCGAAGCGAGTTTGCTGCCCAGGAGTTCCGCTTTGGGGTTCGCTAGTGACTGTTGTGTTCGTTCCCTCCGCCGCTGGAACAATAGTTTGACCTTGGGCTTTTGCTTGTAAAAAGTAAAGATTTATTAAGATAATTGGCAGAGAAAGTGCCAGTTTGCTTATTCTTTTTTTAGACAGACATCTCGCCTGTATTTGAATATTTTTGGCGGTTTCCATAGGTTTTTAAGGGGTAAAATATATACACAGAAATTAGGTAAAAAAACCTAGTTTCTCGGAAAATTTGGGGTTAAAGACTGTATATTGATGAAGCTACCGGGTTTCGGACTGCAAGTGCGTTCCAGACTCACTTTCCCAACTCACTGAGGAAAATTTCCCTGTAAAATTTGCCTCTGCATTTGCAATTCCCCGAGCGTATCTTCTGCACAATCTAAATATAACTCGCAATGCCTAGAATCTGTATCTTCCCGATGACATATAAAAAAAACTGGCTTTCCTAGACGCACTCCGACCCCTAGAAACCGTTTTTTTTACATTAGTGAGAGTTTGAAGGAAGTATGGCGGTTTAAAAAATCGGCTTCTGCGCCCAGAACTGACCGGTAAAAATCCACGTAAAAACTTTTTCCTTTCCTTTTATAAAGAACAAAAAAAGCCGGCTCTACAATTGCCGACCCTTAAAATTATGACAAAAATAAGAAGTGCTGGACGCAACGGGTACATAAAGTGTAAGGTGCGTCAGAAACGGTCGATTGCTTTTTCCTTCCTGGACGTAGAAACCGAGTTTTTTAACGAAAACACTTAGTTGCAGTCCAAGGCTTAAAAAACTCGGTTGCTTTGGTATTCCTAGACGCAAGGCTGCATAGAAACAGGGTTTTTTAACGAAAATAATTCGTTGCAGCACACAGAAACGATAAAAAACCCCGGTTTCTTTAGTGCGTATGCGTAAGTCTTGTTCTTGCTTCTTGCTTCTTGCTTCTGGCGGCTGCCTTTCGGTTTTAATTTGTTGCCCTGTTGCTGTTTAATGGGCTCTCCAGGCGGATTTGTTGAACTATTTAAGAGTTAGTTGGGAGAAGTTTGGACGGTGGGCGAGGGACTTGGTGAAGCAGGGCTCGGTGAAGCAGGGCGCGGTGAAGCAAGACTCCGTGAAGGATTTGCAGGAGGAGTGGATTGCGTGGATTTTTTGAGGCCGACAAAAGCGTCGTAACGGGTGGTACGATCGCCAATGACGGCCGCTGTAACGCCGATCGACCGCGTGGCGTCTATCCACATTTTTTGGTTGGGAGGAAACTCCGGCAAAGCTAGGTTTTTCGGGTTAAACGCACTCTCGGTGTCGATGAAGAAATTGCCATTGTGGGGTTGAAGTTGCGATCGTACTGTTTTCTGGAACAGTTCGCTGCTTAAAAGCGGACTTTTTGGTGCCGGAACGATCGCATCAACCACTGGAGCTCCTACTGTCATAAACGCTACATCGTTCATCCAGCCGCGAGTTACCGTAATCCCTCCAAACGGCGATGTCCATTTTGTCGCAGGTTTGCCGCCGACTTGAATTTCCTCAACTCTAAACCCTTTCATTTTCATCGTTTCATCAAGCTGTTTCAGGGATTTGTCGGCTGCGCCCCGGTTGTTTGTTTCCACCATAAATACAAATCCGGCAGCAAATTTGTCTTTGGGATTTTGTGCGGGGGCTGGTATTAATGATAGAGAAAATTCTCCCCCCATCCAGTTCATCAAGTCTTTATCTAAATCCATGCCCGTAGTGGATTTTAAACCTGTGCGCAAAACTTGGGGATTAATCGGGGAAATCGGGTTTGCCTCGGCTCCCAATACATAGTCTTGCCACAAACGCTGCAAGTTGCCGCCGGATACCATCATTATTGTATTGCTTGGCAGGCGGTTAACCATTTTTAGAGCATTGTTTTCTACTGCTATCCTTCTGGTAGAATCTGGTTTTAGCCAAGAGACTGATTTGAAGGCAATTCCTTCTGCATCCAGCGTCGCTGTGGTGGCAAATCCCTGATTTTGTTGCAGTTTTTCGAGGCTTTCTGGCGAAATTTCGCGAGCTGAGTTGGCGGCGGCATAGGCGGCGGCAACGGGCATATTGACGTAGATTTGACCGAAAGCGCCCGGACTTTTTATTTTGTCTATGGCGTCTGCATAGCCAGGGGTTTTTGCTAGGGAAGGTTCGCCTTTGTAGGTGTCGATTATTCTGTCTGTAGCGCTAGAATCTGTGGTGACTGCTAGATAGCTTGTGCCGAGTACCGCGACTGAGAAATTGCGATCGGGTACGCCTTGAGTTTCTGTGACTTGGACGCCTTTATAATTACGCTCAACTATTTTTCCTTGGCTGAGAGGCCTGGGTTTTGTTAATAATTCTTTGGCTTTGATCGGGTTGGCAATTGGCAGGATAATTGCCACTGACTGTTGAATTGGCGGAGATGGGGGCGCGTTGGGTGCTGTCGGGGGGGCTGGTATAGCTATTTTGTTGCGGAGAAAGGCTACCATTGCTGTGTTACCCACCCAGGGTTGAATGTCTTCCTGGTAGGCGTAGCCGTTGCTTGTGAGGATGCGATCGCGCATTTCGCTTAAAAACCTCTCAAACGAAGCTTTTGACTCCGGCGTGCCAAACTCTCGCAGTCTATTCCACTGCGATTCATCGGTGGTGATGGATAGGGCCATCATCGTATCTTGCGGGACAACCGTTGCCCCCGCCGGCAAATCTTTGGCGGGCCCACGGGAAATGACGAGGTAGTAGGTGACAAAGCCTAAACCGATCAGAAGTGTGGCGGCTCCGATCGTAAACAGCAGGGAAGATTTATCTTTCTTAAACATTATTCGTAAGGTTCTGGTGCTCGCAACATGATAGATTATTTTCTTGGCTCATGTAACAGATACATTAGCAGATACACTTAACCGGGCAAATCTAGGAAAGTTGACTGTTGACTGTTGAGTGTTGAGTGTTGACTGTTGACTGTGAGCCGAAAAACAGAAAATTGTGCTTATATTTGGTGGCAGATTGAAGGAGACTTTACCAGAACGATGCTACCGGATTTGATCTAAGTCCGTGTCAGGAAACCCAACACAAAAAATCTGGCAAGAGTTTTGTGAAATGGTATTAACTGAATCAGTTTCTTGCCTTAAAGTCTTTAAAGATAGTTTGAAACGAGTACATCAGGCGGTGGACATCGTTTGTGGCTCTAGGAAAAATGTTGAGTTCCCATTTTTTGCGAGCAGTAGTTAGCAGTTTTGCTATGGGTTGGGAGTAACTGTTAGAAATGAAATAGCTGCCGCCTTCGTAGCGAATGTCTGACGCTAAGCCGATAAAAGCACCAGCCATTTCTAGTTTTAGTTCCGAGGTGCTGTGTTCCGATTTTACTGCTAAAATTACCTGCGAGTGCCGGGGTTCGCGGTTGAGCAAGCGGCAGATATTTGCTTCTTTTTGGTACAAAATTAAAACGTTACAGTTGTGCAAAACTCCGGCTCTACCTTGGACTTTTACTCCTAGGTGAACTTCCAAAGCTGGTTTGTCGGGAAATTCCACCACAGCATGAGTGTATGGATGTGCAGTGCCGTGGATTTTTCCCGCTGTTTTTCTAAATGTTAAATATTTCGGTGTTTCGTCGTCTAAAACATTGTTGTAATAAATAGTACCGCCTTCATTAGCAACTGCTTTTAGCAGAATAGTGAAGAGGTAAGTATCAAAAATTCTGGATTGTTCTGCCGCTGTGTTAAAATCAGGATCGATCGAGCTTTTTAATTTGCTTTTTATTTCGGAATTGATGGCGTAGTTGCTCGGCCCGGAAGGCAGTTTTTCGAGCAAGTGCTTGAGGGCGATCGCCTGTTTGTGACGGGGGGCGGTGACGCTGGAGGTAAACTCGATTGTTTTGGCAGTTTCGGCACCTGAATTGGCAAAGGTAATTTTTGTGCCGAGGGGAGAGGTTTCTGATTCTACTTTCAAGAAATAAGCAATTTCGTCTTCCATTTCGGAAGTGTTCACCGTCGCTTGTTCGACTGCATCAATTAACAGCAAAAGTTGTTCTTTTGCGGTATAATCTTCTATCTTAAGCAGGGGTGTTTTTCGTTTGAGCGATCGCTCTTCAATTACTTTGCCTATCTCTACAGTATCCGCTACTTGTTGAACTACCCAACCCAAATTAAACTCATTCAGAATTGCCGCCAGTTCTTGATAGAGTTTGGCGTACTCGATCTCGTCCATAATTGTTTCTGCGCTGCATACTATTCTGATTATACAAGCTGATTTGATTTTTTGGTCAATGGCTGGTGAGCAACTGCGCAGATTGGCTGTGATGGCGGTGTGGTGAAGTGTTCGAGTGTTCGAGTGGGGAAAATTTTTCTCTTGGCTGAACATCTATCCGTCACATCCGTTAAATCCCGTACACTGCTGGTTGCCGAACTTGCTGCTGCTTGAGAGAGACAATTGGCAGTAAGCTATTCTACGACATTTGTAGCGATCGAACTATGGCAACTATCAACGACAACTACCTCAAACTCAAAGCCGGCTACCTGTTTCCCGAAATTGGGCGCAGGGTGAAAGCCTTTGCAGAGGCGAATCCCGAAGCGCCCATCATCCGGCTGGGGATTGGCGACGTGACTGAACCCCTACCGGCTGCTTGTCGGGAGGCGATGGTGAAGGCGGTGGAAGACATGGGTTCGCGGGATAGCTTTAAAGGATACGGCCCGGAACAAGGTTATGAGTGGCTGCGGGAGAAAATTGCCGAGCACGATTTCAAGTCGCGGGGATGCGATGTGGATGCTTCGGAAATCTTTATTTCTGATGGTTCTAAGTGCGATTGTGGCAATATTCTCGATATCTTTGGCAATAATAATACGATCGCAGTTACCGATCCAGTGTATCCGGTGTATGTAGACACTAACGTCATGGCCGGACACACGGGAGATGCGAACGAAAATGGCGAATACGGCGGCTTAGTTTACCTGCCAATTACAGCAGAAAACAATTTTACTGCGGAAATTCCCACCGACAAAAAAGTCGATTTAATTTACTTGTGTTTTCCGAATAACCCGACCGGGGCAACTGCAACCAAGGAACACTTGCAAGCTTGGGTAAATTATGCTAAGGCTAACGGTTCGATTATTTTCTTCGATGCAGCTTACGAAGCGTATATTACCGATCCGAGTTTACCGCATTCTATCTACGAAATTGAAGGTGCGCGTGATTGTGCGATCGAATTTCGTTCTTTTTCAAAGAATGCTGGTTTTACGGGTACTCGCTGTGCGCTAACAGTTGTACCGAAGACTTTGACTGGAAAAGCAGCAGATGGTTCCGATGTCGAAATTTGGAAGCTGTGGAACCGCCGCCAATCTACTAAGTTTAACGGAGTTTCTTACATCGTGCAGCGCGGTGCTGAGGCGGTTTATTCTGAGGCTGGCAAGGCACAAATTCAGGCGTTAGTCAATTTTTACATGGAAAATGCTGCGATTATTCGCGAGAAATTGACAGCGGCGGGAATCGAGGTTTTTGGTGGCGAAAATGCACCTTATGTGTGGGTGAAAACGCCTCACGGTTTGTCGAGTTGGGATTTCTTTCAGAAGTTGCTGGAAACTTGCAATGTGGTGGGAACTCCGGGTTCTGGTTTTGGTGCCGCGGGTGAGGGTTATTTCCGCATTTCGGCCTTTAATAGTCGGGAGAATGTGGAAGAGGCGATGAGACGGATTGTGGAGAAGTTTAAGGTTTAAAAGCGCGAGAGATAAGTCTTTTTGGGGCGGGCAAGATGCCCACCCCACAAGAAATTGATATGTTGTGGAACAGGCATCTTGCCTGTTTCTGTGGGCGGGCAAGATGCCCACCCCACAAGAAATTGATGTGTTGTGGAACAGGCATCTTGCCTGTTCATGAAAATAGTAAAAGATGTGAGTTATAATCTAAAATGATTGTGGCTCAGCGTTTCAATAAAAAATACCAGTCAACACCAGGAGTTTATTATGCACTTGTTACGAGTTCAAGTTCCTGATTTTCGCGGTTTAAAAGATATTGACATCACTTTTGAAAAAGATTTTGTTCCTAATATTTTTCCGCTGGGCAGTCACAATGGCGGCGGTAAAAGTACGCTGTTGCAGTTAATTTTCGTGTTGCTGCATTGTTCTCTTGATGAAGATAAAAAACCGTTTTTACAAAATCTGCTTCAGGGATTTAAAGTGGCTGATGGGGAAGACAAAAGAGTCTTAGCCATTATTGACATTTGGGATAGAGAAAACATCGTCAATCTTGAATTTTATTGTAAAAATTTTTCTTTTCTAGAAGGTACAATCGAGGATGATGTAGATATAAGTTCCGAAAATAATATCGAAAATAATATATATATATGTTCTGTTGGAAATTTGACAAAAGAAATATATGACGGCCATACAATACTAACACTCCCAGTGTTAAACTGTCGTTTTAACAATCAAAAAAAGGAGGCAGCAAAATTATTCTTAGATAAGGTATCGTGTAAAATATTTCTAGCAGCTCCTTCAACACAGGTTTTTTTATTTCTCCCGCAAAAATCTAGGGAACTATTATTTAAAAAATCCAGTAGCGGAGACAATAATTATTATGGTATACTCGAATCAGCACGATCTGAATTACAAGGCTTGTTTACCTATGACTTCCTTGCTGTAGAGCTACTTATTGAATCTTTTAAAGCTGCTCGCGATCGCGACTTCAGAGAAGCGATTAAAACAGGTAGCTACGGGAACAGCTATCAAACTCTAATTAACGACTTAAATCTGCTATTGGGAAACAAAAAGATAAATTTAAATGAAGATTTTTCTGGAGTCAACTTTCAATTGTATAATAATGGTGAAACTATAGAACTATATCCCGAAGATTTAAGTCACGGCGAACTAAAAAGACTTAGCATTTATATATGGCTCAAGTCCCGGAACATAGAAGATGCTATTGTTTTGATGGATGAAGTTGAAATTGCTTTTCATCCAGATTGGCAATATCAAATTATATCAGACCTCAAAGAGTGGGCGCCCAGCAATCAATATATTCTGGCAACTCACTCCTACGCATTGTGTGAAGCTCTGACACCAGCTCACGTTAAAGAAATCGAGCCAAAACTGATCCAAGAAGAATCCTAGTATTATAAATGAGTCTTAATCCAGAACAGCTAACAAAACATTGCGAGGCAATTCTTCAATCTCGCAGAATTAAAAACAAAATTGTGGTATTGTGCGAAGGTGATATTCGGAAGATGCAGGGTAGAGAGTCACCTCAAACTTATGGAGCAATGGAGCAAATGCCTGATGCAAACTTTTATAAGGCTTGCGTTCCGACATGGTGGAGACAGAAGCGACCGGAATTTTTCATCTGTGGCGATCGCCAAGATGTAATAAACACCTACTTTACTCTTCCAATATTACACGAACAGAAGACAAAGGATAGGAATAATTCATATTTAGATCCCGATCGACTTTTTGCAATGATAGATTTAGACTTGCAACTGCAAAAGATAGAAAATTCCAAGTTTACAACAGATACAGAGGCAATTTTTCTCGATATTTACGAAAAATCGCAGGTGAAAGAGCAAAACGCACGAGAGCACCGGATCTGGATTACAGGTTTAATCCACAAAGAAGCATATTTTTTGACACCTGAACTTCAATCAGTATTTGATAATTATCCTAATTCTCCGTATTATAAATATCAAGGAAATTTAGTGTCACTAACAAATATTTATAGTGATATGGCTGATGCAATTAGTAGCGACAGCGATTTACAGGCTAACGTAAAGAGAGCATTCGAGCGCATTAGTTACTGTTCGGAATTGGATTGTACAGAATTAGACTTAGACAAATTCCAGGATTCATGGAAACATCAGTTTCAAAATACGACTGATGCCACCCAGAAGCATGAGTTAATAGTAGCTTTGCTGACAATTAAAAAAGCTAAGGATTATTGGCATCAAATTAAGTCATCCGGTGACTTTAGCGAGAAATCTAGGGAGGAATATTGGGTATTATTTAGAGAGCAACTCTCGTTAGAAATTGGGAGATTTTATTCAAAGCAAAATAGCGATGTTAAGTCTCATATTCCTTTTTTTTTCAAAACATTGTATGAGTTCGTTTAAATAAAACGCCTCAATTATAATATTCCATTTTCTATCCATCAGAATCGCTAGGAAAACCAAATTGGTCTGGTAATTCAGCAGAGGTAATTTGCAGAATCTCTAGCAACTTCTTGTATTGAACAGGCGTTAGCTTCGGTACAGATCGCCCAGCTTCCCAGTTGCTTACCGTCGCTTCCGTAACGCCAAGTGCTTCTGCTAGCTGCTTTTGAGTCATAAACCGCTGAACTCTCAGTCGCATTAGGGGCGATCGATCGGCTCTTTCTGAGGTTTCCATAGGCTATTTGTTAAGTTATATTAATTTATTTGAGTTTTGCCTAAAATGATTGACATCTACCCTAAATTAATTTAGGCTTAACCAATAGAGATTAGACAGCACCAGCTAAGACACTTGTGCTGTAGGGGAATTGCTGTCTTTTCTTCAACTTGTTATTGTACGCGGTTTTACCGTTACAAAGCATCAAACCTATCCAAAATTATTAGTCAAAGCTATGTTGCAAGATTCATCATCGAACCAAACATCGCCGAATGTTTTAACCAACCAAACCTTTGAGGACGATCGCGAAGCAGTCCGTCACGTCATCATCGGTTCGCCGCTGGGGGTACGCCGAACTATCCACCAACTGCACGCATTGCGCTACGAGGAAGCTGTTCGTTGGACTCATCCGATCGCCATTCCCGACAATCGCATCATTATTACACCGGAACAAGGAGAAATCATGAGTTTGTTAGTTAAGTTAATTCGGTTGGATTGAAGTGTCAAATGTGCGATCGCCCTTTCGAGCATTGTAGTCGAAAGTGCGATCGCAAATCTCCCCTCCTTCCCCGTGCTACACTCAACGGATATCTCCACAAACTCTTATTTCGCACAAACTTAACAACTAGCTCTCAATTCAGCTTATGATTGTTATCGCTCCCATCCTCAAACCTGTCAGTCAAATCGAGCTTGCTCCCGGCAGTGTCGTAACTATTCCCAATATAAGTTGGCTGGAATTCGAGTCGATTTTGGAGGAGTTGGGAGAAAAGCGATCGGCACGAGTTGCTTACAGCAAAGAGACTTTAGAAATTATGGTTCCTTTACCAGAACACGAAATTCCCAGAGATTTAATCTCTGATATTGTCAAAATTTTACTCAAGTCGGCGGGCAGAAGATACCAACCATTCGGTTCTACTACTTTCAAACGGGAAGGTGCAGCAGGAGTTGAACCTGATGCTTGTTTTTACATTCTAAATTATCAGCGGATGATTAGTCGCCGCCGACTTTTGCCGGACGATCCGCCGCCGGATTTGGCAATTGAGACGGATGTTACTTCTAAAACTACGATCGATGCCTATAAAATTATTGGAGTTCCAGAAGTCTGGGTTTATGATAGTGGCAGGCTTCGCATCTATTTGCTGCAACCAGATGGAGAGTATTTGGAATCTGATATTAGTCCGAATTTTCCGGGAATTGCGATCGCCCAACTTATCCCTGCTACAGTGGAACGTGCTTGGCAGGTAGGAAGTTGTCAAGCATTAGAAGAATTTGAAAGTGCGATCCTCTCCGAGGGCTTCGCTAACGGCTAAACTGGCAGGATGCGTTACGCGCTTGGCGTTTCGCATCCAAAAAACTACACAATTACTGCCAATTTGTCAACCCCCAAATGTCGATAAATTGTATCTCTTTGCTGATAATCCCGCCCCAAAGAACGAATCGCATTTTGCAAATCTTCCACAGACTGACAACTGCCGCCAACTGCACCGGCCATTGTAGTAATGTGCTCTTCCATCAAAGTGCCGCCGATATCGTTGCAGCCCCATTTCAGGGCTTCTGTAGCTCCATCTAAACCTAATTTTACCCAGCTTGGCTGGTGATTGGAAATCAAATTTCCCAAAAAGATTCTAGATACAGCAGTGAGCAACAATGTATCTGCTAAAATCGGTTGGTCGCGGCCGACTCGACTGCGTAAAGGAGCCGGTGCATCCTGTCCGACAAAGGGCAGTAAAATGAATTCTGTGATGCGCGCTGGATAGTTATTGTTAATTGCAGTTTGTTGGAGCGATCGCACTTTTTCTAAATGCAAAACCTGCTGAGAGGCAGTCTCAATATGCCCGCAAAGCATCGTGCTAGTTGTCGGCAAACCCAGACGGTGAGCCGTTCCCACAATTTCTAACCAAGTTGCAGAATCTAGTTTTTCCGGGCAAATTATCCTCCGCACCGCATCGTCGAGAACTTCCGCCGCAGTTCCCGGCATCGAACCAACTCCCGCATCTTGCAAAGCTGAAATTACATAGCTGAAACTCAGATTATCTTGTCGGGCAATAAATTCTATTTCTTGTGGCGAAAAAGCGTGCAAGTGCAACTGCGGAAACTTATCTTTAATAGTTTTTACCAATTGCAGATAATAAGGCAAAGATGCGCCGCCCTGTTTAGCTTGAAGATTTAAGCCACCCTGCATACAAATTTCTGTCGCATCCCGTCGCACTGCATCAGTTGCCTTCTCCTGAATTTGGGCTGCATCTAACCAAAAAGCACCTTCATCTCCGTCGTCGCGGCGGAACGCACAAAAACTGCAATGCTGCTCGCAAATGTTGGTAAAATTAATATTGCGATTTATAACATAGGTAACAGTATCCCCTGATTGTCGGCGGCGGAGCAAGTCAGCGGTTGCTTGAATTTGGGCGATCGCCTCTGGATCTCTTTGCTGCAAAAGTACCAATGCCTCGGCGGTAGAGATGTTATAACCTTGTAAAGCGCGATCGAGAATTGCATCCACAGTTTTACTTTGTACTCATTTATACCATGACTGCCTAGAATTAAGGCGTTTTTAGATCTTAACAAATCAATCATAGAGGAACGATCTGCTAAAATCTCAAGTCTTACAAAAACATCTTTTAGTTTGTGACACTTAAATTATGGGCATCAACCAAACAAATCATCTGTTGCCAGTGCCTTCTGGGCCTTTGCAAATTCCTGCTGTACCGACTTTCGCTTCAACTTTTACAGACGCAGATACAGCGCCCATTTATTTTTCCCTCGTCATTCCCACCTATAACGAGTGCAAGAATGTCAAGAGTATTGTGGAACAATTGAGCCAATTGCTTGATGGCATGATTCCTGGCAACTACGAGTTAATTGTAGTCGATGACGACAGCCCCGATCGCACCTGGGAAGTTGCCCTGTCCCTGACACCAGAATATCCGCAATTGCGCGTGATGCGCCGCTCAGACGAGCGGGGACTTTCTACCGCCGTAATTCGCGGGTGGCAAGCCTCTAGGGGCGAGGTTTTGGGGGTGATCGATGCCGACTTGCAGCATCCGCCGGAGACACTATTGCAGCTTTTAGCAGAAATTCAGCGGGGAGCCGATTTGGCCGCTGCGAGCCGCCACGTTGACGAGGGCGGGGTGAGCGACTGGAGCGTTGTCAGGCGATTTTTGTCGCGGGGAGCTCAAACAGTCGGATTGATTGTACTGCCGGGAGTGGTGGGCCGAGTTTCCGATCCGATGAGCGGCTATTTTATGGTGCGCCGCAGTTGCATTGCCGGCAAAACGCTAAATCCTGCGGGTTACAAAATTTTGATTGAAGTCCTCGGGAGGGGAAACATCCGCTGGATTGGAGAAGTTGGTTACGTGTTTCAGGAGCGGAAGGAAGGCGAGAGCAAAGTTACTGGAAAACAGTATATTGAGTATTTGCGGCATTTGCTCATATTGCGGTTTGCCCGCTGGCCGATGGGTAAGTTTCTGCGGTTTGGCCTTGTGGGTTTCAGCGGCGTATTTGTGAATATGGCGGTTTTGTACGTGCTGCGCGAAATATTCAATTTGGAGCTGACTCGCAGTCTGATTCTTGCTGCTGAATTGGCAATTATCAGTAACTTTTTTTGGAATGATTTGTGGACTTTTGGGGATATTTCTAAGCGGCAGCCGGGAATGAAGCAACGCTTGAAACGGCTGTTGAAGTTTAATACAATTTGCTTGATGGGTTTGATTTTGAATGTGCTTCTGGTTAATGTGATGTTTAATATTTTGGGGATGAATGAATATTTAGCGACTTTAATTGCGATCGCAGTCGTGACTCTGTGGAATTTCTGGATCAATATGAAGCTGAGCTGGCGGGTGACGGAAGTTGACAGTTGACAGTTGACAGTTGACAGTTGACAGTTGACAGTTGACAGTTGACACTTGACAGTTGGCAGTTGGCAGTTGGCAGTTGGCAGTTGGCAGTTGGCAGTTGGCAGTTGGCAGGGAGGGTTTTAAACAGTTGATAGTTAACAACTAGCAACTAGCAACTATCAACTGTAAACTGTCAATTATCAACTATAATAACTGTTCTTGCCAAGACCTTTGAATGACTGAATTGATGATTAAGAACAAACAACTGTTGTTGCTCTTGCTGTGGATGGCGATCGCCCTAATGCTGCGTTTTGCCAATTTGGACTCGAAACCGCTGTGGACAGACGAGTTTTCGACTCTGGTGTTTAGTTTGGGCAACAGTTTTCGCGGGATGCCGATCGATCGCGCGATCGATCTTTCTACATTATTACAACCGCTACAATTGCGCCCCGATGCTGACACCGCCGACGTGCTCCGCAATTTGCTGCTAGAAAGCAACCATCCACCTGTATATTTTATACTCGCTCATTGGTGGATGCGGTTGTTTGGGGTTTCTGAGGATAGTTTAGTTTGGATTGGGCGATCGCTCCCGGCGTTATTAGGCGTAATTTCAGTTCCAGCTATCTACCTTTTAGGCAAATTTGCATTCAATTCTCGTTTAGTTGGTCAATGTGCGGCCGCAATGATGGCAGTTTCTCCCTACGGCATTTATCTCGCTCAAGAAGCCCGCCATTATACGTTAGGAATCTTATTAGTTATTGCCTCTCTTTTTTGCTTAACCTTAGCTGCCAAAAAACTGCAACAGCGCGCTCCGCTGCCTATTTGGGCGCTGCTGCTTTGGATATTTTTTAACTGTTTGGGAATTGCTTCTCACTACTTTTTTGTGCTGACTTTGTGTGCTGAAACCATCGCCTTAATTGCTGTAATTTGGCTACAATTTAATCAGAAATTGGCAACTTCAAATAATCAGCATCCGAATATTTGGCAATTTCAAATTATCTGGCGGCTTGTCGCAGTAGCCCTGGGGACTTTAGCTGGCGGTTTAGTTTGGTTGCCGATATTTTTGTCAAATAAATACGGCAGCGAACTAACTAATTGGATTGTCAGTGGCGATCGCACTTTTGTAGATTGGATCGCGCCGATTTTCCAAGCCTTAGCGGGATGGATTACTGTCGTGTCGCTGCTGCCGGTGGAATCGCCAAATTTGGCCGTAGTGGCTGTATCGGCGATCGGCATGGCAATATTTTTGATCTGGGCGCTTCCCATCCTGTTTGACGCTATAAAAAACACCTGGAAAGCCACCGAGACTCGTTTAGGTACTGTTATTTTTGGCGGATTTGCGATCGGAGCAATTTTCCTATTTTTCAGCTTTGCATACATTCTAGGAATTGACCTAACTCGCGGCCCTCGATACAATTTTGTCTACTTTCCGGGAGTCATATTACTATTAGGAGTAACCTTAGCATTTATTTATGACACACCTACAACAAAAACTCGATGGTTTAATTTACCTGCTGTGGAAATTGCTGGCAAAAAAGCAGTTATGCTAATTTTAGCAATGGGTTTTGTGAGCAGTGTAACAGTAAATTCCAATCTCGGCTATCGCAAATATTACAAACCAGATCTGTTAATTCCGATTATCCGCGAAGTCTCGAAAGTTCCCGTCTTAATTGCTACTACTCAAAAGACTCATGTAGAAATAGGAGAGTTGATGGGAATAGGATTGGAATGGGAAAGAAGTAAGAAGGAAGAAGTAAGAAGGAAGAAGGAAGAAGGAAGAGGCAAGAAGGAAGAAGTTAAAGCGTTTGATTCTCCACAGTTTCTTTTCATTAAGCAGAGAAGGGATGCGCCGGAAATTGTGGCGGGGATACTTGACAAGACACTAAATCAATTGGAACGTCCGCTAGATTTGTGGTTGGTAAATTTTCGCGCACCTGTCAATTTAGCAGCACAAAATTGTCAGTTTGAATCTCGCGATTTACCTGGTGTGGATGGGTATGAATATCAAGTTTATCATTGTTCTCGGTTATAGGTAAGGGGCAACCACGGGGGAATTGCCCCTACAAAGGCGGGAACTAGACCGTGATTAAGAGTCGGCAGCAAAATATTTAATTAAGACGCTCATCACTTCACCAGAATTTTGAGTGGGGACAAGGGGACTCCAGTCAGAAACGCAGGCGAAATTATTGCAGTGCAAAGAATGAATGATGCGGGAAACAGCAGGACGAGAACTGATAAGGAAGATTTTTAGGAGTTCTCGGTTAACTGAAGTTGGCAAGTTTGGTTCCTTAGCAGGGGGCCCAATGAGTTCGGTGGTTGGACTTTCGGCGCCAATCTCGAAAGCAAGTATTAATTCGGTATTGGGTAGCAGTTGCCGGATGACTTTCAAGGAAGATTCTGCTTCGCTGCGGCTGCGAAATTGTCCGACGGGTAAGCGCTGAAAGTTCGGCAGCAATCGGTAAATAATCCAGGAATTCGTAGTTTCTGGGGTGTTCATGGCTGTATTCTGAATTGGGTATGTTTGCCCATAGGAATCTGACAGAATTGCACCTTTGATTTTTAGTGCAGTCTGTTTTGGCTATGGCTGTGCCATTAAAACGCTTAAATTAAGCGCTTAAATTAGATACTTAATATAATATGGTAAAAAAAAGGCAACGTCAACGGCAACCAGAAAATGAGTTGCCTTTTCGGAGACTGCGGGAGGATGCTAATTTCAGCCAAGAAGAGTTGGCTGTGCTGATGGGGGTGTCGGCTTCATCGGTGCGACGATGGGAAAAGGGAGATGAACCTACGATGACTGTTCGCCAAATGAGGGATTTTTGCCGTTTGGTGGGGGTATCTTTTGATGAGTTGCCGGATTATCTCAGTCGGTGGGTAGATGAGGAGGAGTCATAGGAGGTCGATCGGGCGATCGCGCTTTCGCTTAAAATAAGTGTATTAGCCAAGCTTTCGGCAGGAATCGAGCTTTAATTTCAGTACAAATTTCTAGGCAGAAGTAGCCGCTCAAAGTTTGAGTAACTCTCAGTATGCTCAACTTTCTGATTGAATTAAATCGCCAGCAGGAGGATGTCGTTTTATAGCTTTGTCAGCGGCCCGAATATTAAGCACTCTCTCTCGATTCAAGACTAATGCTGTAACTGTACCTCGTCCAATTCGAGTCAAACCAACTATTGATAATCCATCCGCAGACCAAATAAAATGTTCGTTCCAACGATCTTGTCTGGGATTAAACAAGGGTACTTCTACATCTGACTGAGCATCTACCGCTGTAGTTTTATCAGATTTCTTGCGGTTGCAGTGAAAGCAAGCTAGTGCCAAATTGTCAATATCATTAGTCCCATTTTTAGTCAAGGGAATGATGTGTTCGATAGTAAACTCTACGTACTGCCATTTTTCGGAGGCATGACAATATTCGCACAGACAGTTTGCTCTCTGGCGAACTTGATTTTGGATATTTTCAGGGATTTGACGGCGAGGGGACATTTCTATGCAGTAGGTTGAATCTGGTTGAAGAAAAGATTGCGGACAGTCCGATTGACAAAACTGAGGTAATCGTCGATTTCTTCGTAAAGATTTAGTTCTTGTTCTTCGTCAGGATTGAGGGGTAAAGTTTGTTGTTTGTCTAACAGTTCTTCTATGCGATTTTTGACGGTTGTGGAGGCTCTAAACATGGGTATGCCTTCCACTAATTCAATGCGAATAGCTCCTTCTATGGGTAGAGTATCGCGCAGGTTTTCCAGTTGTGGTAGGATTAGCATAGTTGTGGATTTTATGGGTTTCCCTCTTGATTATATCAATAATTCTCAAGGGTAACTCAACCGATCGCACTTTCGATTAAAATAAGTACGTTACCGAAGCTGATTAAGACGATGAAAGTGCAAGTTTTGTCTGTTTAACCTGCGACCTAAGCAATTAATCGAGAAACTCGTCAAAGGGCGATCGCGATCGTTGAGAAATTACCAGAAGCTATGCTGGATGAGGCAGTTAAGTTTCTGGAATCTTTGTCTATCAAGGCTAATTTGGTAGAGTAGCGATGTTTTTATTTCAATCTTTTCTAACACTATCGGGCACACCCACGGCCGAAATACCCGATATCGCCCTTAAATTCTGACACCGAATCAACCCGTTAAAATCCAAACTGTGCCCTTCAATTTGCGCCACAGCTTCGATCGCACCCAGCAGATGTCCGGCCGCCTCAGCTTCACTGTAACCACGCCTTCCCGCGACTCTAATCGCCGTTTCATCAGCATCTAACTCTACTTGGGAACTGCGGTTGTCGCGCCAAATTCGAGTCATCGCCAGTCCCGTCAAACCGCCCGCGATCGCAATTCCGATCGCATCTCCCTGCAACAATTCTACAACAGTCCCGACAATTCCCGCTAGAGCCGCACCTTGATAAATATCCGGTTTAAACCACTTAAAATTGCACAGAAAACTTACATTCCTTAATATCAGTAAATCCCGCTGTGGCTTAGATAGCAGCCGCCACAAATCAAAATTAATATAAATCGGGCGAGATTGATTCCAAGGTAAAGGAAAATCGCAATCAATTACCGTAGATTGTTGAGGCTTATTAATAATTTTACACGTCATGCGCCCGGAGGCTGGCATCACATCTAACAGACGGCGAATTTCTGGTTCTGGGTTCATATTTTTTGGGGATAATTGATAATTGCATCTGCCTAAAAAACAATCCTATCTGTCAGGGACTCGTAGGGGCGGGTTAACCAACAATATTTAACTCTCATCAATAATCTACAGAAACCCGCCCCCACACAACCAATAAACTACATCAACCTTGATTTCGATCGAATACGAAAATATAACTGTTAGTATGCGGGGATTTACTGTTGGGTGAGGGCGGGTTTTAGAGATTGTCAATTATTGACAAATACTGTTGGTTAACCCGCCCCTACGAGTGCTTAGAAGATATTAAGGGCTTTTCTTGGATTCAGATTTGGGAGATTCTTGATCTCTGGGAGCAGCTTTTTCGGTATTAGCCGAAGGCTTCGGACTGGCAATTTCTGGAGCAACTGACGGTTTTGAATTCGCGCTTGCGGGGGATTGTTTCGGAGAATCAGGGGCTGTTAGCGGGGCAGCAGGGGCTGTTTTAGCGCCTAAAATGCTGGCGTCTCCGGTGTCGAATGTGCCGGCGATGCAAGCGATCATCATTGTCGCTAAGGTGCCGACAAATAATGCTTTCCAACCGAGTTCGGAAATGTCTTTACGGCGGGATGGAATTAGGGCGATTGTGCCGCCGACAAATATGCCGACGGAGGCTAAGTGGGCGAAGCCGGAAAGGGCGTAACTGACAATCAAAACTGTACGATCGCTCACCAGTCCTTTTGCCGATGCTTCTGCTAAACTTTGATAGGGCGGAATGGCTGTTTCTAATAGCCTGCGACCGATGATTACTGATGCTTGCCAAGAGTCGTCAATGGAGACTCCTGTTAATAGCGTCAGGGGATAAAATAAAAATCCCATAATGTTGGCTAAGGTGACTATTTTGAAAAAGCCACCAATTGGGCCTGGCAAAATTGCCAGCCAACCAAAGAATTGATTGATTAAGGAAACTAAGCCTAAGATTAAAATCAAAACAGCGGCAATTGCCACTGCCATTTTTACGCCGTCCAATGCACCAATTATCGCTGCATCCAAAGGGCTGACTCGTTCGATGGGTTCTCCCCCAACAGTCTCTTGTTTGAATTCTTCGCGCTCCATGTCTGAAATTTCTTCTCCCACAAACTCGCGGCCTTTGGGCTTTGGTTCTTCCTTGGGAATACCGCCCATTGTCAAAGGCACGCCTGTTTCCGGTACTAAGATTTTGGATAAAACAAAACAAGCGGGAATGGCGATAATTGAAGCTGAAACTAAGTGTCCTAAAATATTGGGAAAAACTGGCTTGAGAAAACTTACGTAAATTGCTAAAGTTGAAGAAGCGGCCGTCCCAAAACAGCAAGAGAGGATTGCACAAAGTTCGGAACGAGTCATTTGTGGCAAATAAGGCTTGACGACAATTGCCGCTTCAATTCCTACGAAGATATTAGCAGCGCCACTGAGGGCTTCTGCGCCGCTCAACCGCATTGTCATATAAAAGATTTTGGCAAAAACTTCGGTGACAATTTGAATTACGCCGATGTTGTATAGCAAGGCCATGAGGCCAGAAAAAAAGATGACTGTCGGTAAAGCTCGAAAGGCGAAAATATATCCTAAATTAACTGCCGGCTCTTTACCAGGTATTGGTACAATATTGCTGCCGAATACAAACCTCGCTCCAGCGTCAGCAGCGGTGAATACTCCATCCAGTAAGCTAGTAAACCACTCTAGGGCGATGCGAGTTGGGGGGAACAGGAATACTAAAAATCCTAGGATTAATTGCAGGCCAATGCCCCAGATGATGACGCGCCAAGGTATATACCGAACTTGGCGGTTTTCTGAGAAAATCCAGGCGATCGCACATAAGCCAAAAATGCCCAGAAACGAGATAAGATTGTAGATAGACATGAGCCTAGTCCTTGAAATAGTTGAGAATGCCGATCGACGGCTTGCACCACATCAGTTATACTATTCATCTGACGGCAAATGCTAAAAAAAATAAGGGGCAGATGAATTACGCACTCAACAGCGTATTTATGTCATTGCTTAGGTGATTCCGAACTCTGCGGATCTTGAGCAACCCTTGATTTGCCGTAATTACCAGCAGTTTAGATAGAAACTCTAACACATGGAAGCTTTTGCTCCACATCCTCCTGAATGGACTGCAACGGCGGTTCACGCTAATGAGTTTTGCTGTCCCAAGTGCGGCGCTAACTGCACGGATGCGGCTGAGGTCTGGATTAATCGCCGATCGCCAGTATACACCGAGTTCAACCGTCGCAAGTGGCAAGAATTTTACCGCTGCCAGTGCGATTGCGTGTGGTGGGCCTGGAGTAACGATAGGCCTCTTTCTGAACTTGTACGTCGTGATCAGAGTTCGGATGACGGCCCGGATGACAGCCCGGATGATGATTTTTAGAACCGTGACAGAATTTTCGCTTTTCGCTTTGCGATTTTTTTATTTAAAATTAGGGTAAGGTGCGCGGCCTGGCGCACCTTACGTTTAGATAAGTTATCGCCCCTTCTCAACTAATTGAGTACGTCAAGTATTCCCTTGACTACGCCTTCCATGACTCTTTCAATTAAGCTCAATTCATTTTCGCCGATCGACTCATTTAACAGCATTGACTGAATTCGCTGTCTGTCATCGCGAGTCAGTTCGCCTGACGAAAATATCTGCTCAACTATTTGTTCCGTTAGAAATGGGAAAGTTGGAGTTTGCATGGTTGGTCTCTAAAAGCATCAATATTTTGTTTTTAACTTCATTAGAGGAGCCAGTTATTGTATGGGTTTTTACTTTCCCACCCAATCCGTGCTCCAATCATAGGACTCTGGGGGCATTTTGTCAATACACTGGTTACAGATCAATACAAAATTTGCGTTGTATTTCCCACATTCTGGCAACGGGTGGTTTTGGAGTGCGATCAACCCCCGGCGGTGGCGGTGTTCGATCGACCTTTTTAAGTTTATGGGTACTTTCGCGGAACATTACTGCTCAAAAAAAATCTCAAGTACAAGAGATTAGAATTGGTAATGGGGAATTGGTAATAGACAATGGGGAATTGGCTTTTCTGACTTCCCTCAGACTAATGACAGGAGCATCCAATTTTCCTTTCAGGAGTGTTCGCCCTGGATATCTCGAAGCGATCTAGGTAAGCGAGCTGGAAAGCTCTTTTAAAAAACGCTTTTCACCAAATCGGGATGCTCCCCTAATGACAAATATCAACCATCAACTGCCAACTGTCAACTGTCAACTGATTAATGACCTATTTTCGTTCTGCTCTAATTTTGACATTAGGTTTTTGGCTGCTACCGCTAGCAGTGCGATCGCAACCTGTAGTTCCTGCAAATGACGGCACTAATACTGTTGTTAAGTCCGAGCAAAACCGCACAGACATTAGCGGGGGACAACTGTCTGGAAACGGGGCAAATCTGTTTCACAGCTTCAGCCAATTTAATCTCAGCGAAGGTCAAATTGCTAATTTTCTAACTAATCCAAATATTCAAAATATTTTAGGGCGGATTTCCGGCGGCGATGTTTCCATCATTAACGGTCTGATTTCGATCAGCGGCGGCAACTCGAATTTATTCTTAATGAATCCGGCGGGAATTGTCTTCGGTCAAAATGCTAGATTGAACGTGCCGGGGTCTTTTTTTGCGACAACTACTACGGGTATTGGTTTCGGTGACGGCTGGTTTAATGCCACCGGAATTAATGATTATAAAGCTTTAGTGGGAAATCCCAATCAATTTAATTTTAATAATTCACACATTGGTACAATTGTCAATGCGGGAAACTTGGCAGTTAGCAGCGGTCAAAGTTTAACTTTGCTCGGTGGCACAGTTATTAATACAGGACAATTATCCGCTCCCAACGGTCAAATTACAGTGGCTGCTGTTCCGGGACAAAATGCAGTCCGCATCAGTCAAATCGGCAATTTATTGAGTTTAGAAATTACTCCGTCTTTGCAGTCAGAAAAATCGGCGATCGCCCCACAAGCTTTGCCTCAGTTGCTGACGGGGCCCGGCGTAGCGTCAGCCACAGGTTTAACGACTAACGAACAAGGTCAATTAATCCTGACTGGCGGCCAAACAGTGCCGATAAATGGAGGAAGTGCGATCGTCTCGGGTTCTGTAAATGTATTTGCTCCTTCTGGCATTGCTGGCGGCACAGTCAATATTTTAGGGGAAAAAGTCGGACTCTTCGGCGCAAATATCAATGCTTCCGGGACTGACGGCGGAGGATTTGTGCGCGTCGGAGGCGGTTGGCGGGGGATGCAACCCGTGCCAAATGCCCAGGTAACTTATGTTAGTCCTGATTCTACGATCGCAGCAGACGCGATCGACCGTGGCAATGGCGGCACTGCGGTAATTTGGGCAGACAATACAACTCGCTTCTTCGGCAATATTAGTGCTCGCGGGGGCATCGCCGCAGGTAACGGCGGAAGAGTAGAAGTTTCGGGCAAAAATGCTTTAACTTTCCAAGGAGAGGTCGATACCCGCGCGACTAACGGTGCGATCGGCAATTTGTGGCTCGATCCGGCAAATATTACGATCGTCAGCGGTAACGGCGACACCAGCGCCGGATCGACTGGCGGGGAACTCGAATCGGCACCAGAACCCAATGAAACATCGATCTCAGAAGTGCAGTTGGAACAGATGGCGGCCGGCAGCAACGTGGTTATAGATACCCCCGGCTACATCACCGTCCAAAACTTGCCCGATAACAAACTTTCCCTGCAAGCGAGAACGGGAGACACCGTAACATTTAGAGCGGGCGGAGTGTTTGTTGTCAATGACTTCAAGGACGCAATCGAGACTCAAGGTGGCAACATCAACATTTTTGCCAGCAGCATCTCTCTGGGCGGACTTAATGCCAACAGCGGCAATATCGCTCTCACTGCTAACGGTATTGACTTCAGAGGCGGCAGCAATTCCGTCACCAGTGCGGGGGGAACAATTCGCTTGCAGCCCAACGACAGCCGAGGAATTCGCATCGGTGGCACCGGCGATATTTTGGGCATTTTGGACTTGACGGCAAGGGATCTGGGCGCTTTGACGGGGGGTTTTCGTTCGATCGCGATCGGGCGCGAAAACGGTAGCAGCTCGTCGATCGCGATCGTCGCACCCATTACCTTCAACAGCCCGCTGACACTTCAAGGCAGCTCGATCGCGATCGACAATCCCCTGAGTACAAGCGGCAGCGCTAGCTTGACTCTCGACGCGCCCCAAACTGCGATCGGCGCCAACATTGCCACATCCGGCGGCGATCTCACTTTGACCGGCAACCTGTCCCTCAATGCTGACGCAGCTTTCAGCACTCAAGCTACGGGCAGCATTCTGTTCTCCGGTAGCCTAGACGGAGCTCGCGCCCTGAGACTAGACGCTCAGCGAGTGCTGTTCGGCGGTACAGTCGGTCAAGCTGCACCGCTGGCTAGTTTGACTGTAAACGCCGGCAGTACCCAGGTTTCGGGCAATATTGCGACATCTGGCGACATCGCTTTCAACAGTAACGTCACAGTCGATCGCCGCGCCACCCTAGCCGCCACTACCGGCAACATCACTTTTGCCAATACCCTCGACAGCACTCCGGGCCGGGCTAATAATTTGACGCTGCGCGCTGGCGGCAACATTACTTTTGACGGCAGAGTAGGTCAAACTCAGAGGTTGGGCCTGCTCTCGGCCGATGCTGCTAGCGTGACGGCTGCTTCCACAATTGCAGCGCGCAGTTTGAGCGTTAACGCGCGAGATTCCGCTAGCTTCGGGGGGGAAACTACGGCCGCTTTGGGAGCCGATATCAAGGCAGAAAATGTCCTCTTAGAGGGTAATTTAAGGACGAATGGCGGTCGCGTGAATCTGCAAGCAAGTGGCGAGGTTCGGACTGGCAATATTACCTCGAACGGCGGAAGCATTCGGGTTGAGGGAAATACTGTTGCTGCAGGCACGATCGACTCTTCATCGGCAACGGGCACTGGAGGCGCGATCGCTCTCCAAACCAATGCTGGGCCTTTAACTGCGGGAGCTTTGAACGCTTCGGGGGCGATCGGCGGAAATATTGCTCTCACCTCTTCATCGGGCATTTCGGCTCTCGATCTCAACTCCAGCAGCACTTCAAACGGCAACGGCGGGGCCGTTTCCCTGAGCGCGACTGATAACATTCAGTTGGGTTTTGTCAACGCTCAAGGCGGCACTGGCGGCACTGGCGGCAGCGTTGATGTGACCACCCTCGGTTTGTTTCGCTCGAACAGTGTTTTCAACGATATATCGGGCAATATTTCCAGTATTTCTACTGCCGGAGGTGCGGGGGCGGGGGCGATCGAAATTCGCCACGGAGGCGGTATCGATCGACCGTTTGTAGTTGGCGGCGCGATCGACAATGGAACCACGGGAAGCATTAATGCTGGCGCGGGAAACGCCATTTTGCCCAATTTTTCTTTTGGACAAACTTACACGCAGGGAAGTTTCCCAAATCAGATTTCCCTAATTACACCGGGCGCGCCCTCTGCTCCTGCACCAATTCCCGCACCAATTCCCGCACCAATTCCCGCACCAATTCCCGCACCAATTCCCGAACCGCCTGTAGTGCCAGTAGTGACCGTAAATCCTGATGCTGCGCTGTCACTTCCTGCATCTTTGCAAGTAGAATTGCGATCGTCAAATCGACACAGAAATTCCCCAATAACCCAGGATATTTTCGTTCCTTTTCGCAGATTAGATTCGATCGGCTCGGGAGTTTTAGCATTTGAGAAAACCTTTAGTCGCGAGTACGAAAAATATCTGGACTTGCCCGCAAGAACGCCGATTAGTAATATGTCGGTAATTTACGAAACTCTTCGCAAAAACGAAAAAATTACCGGAATTAAATCGGCGATTATTTATATGAATTGGGTCAGCAGAGCTGATGCAGGCGCTGCCAAAGAAAATGATTCTGTAATGGTGGCAAGTCAGGATTTATCTAATCTATTGCCTGTGAGAACAAACCTCGCATCCCAGCCCCCTCATCCCTTAGAAGATAAGTTTACCCAGAGGTTGCAGCCGGATGGCAAAGAAGTTTCCGATGTTCCTAACGGGGAGCATTTAGAATTAGTGTTAGTAACAGCTAACGCTCAACCCCAGCGCGTTTTAATTCCGGCGACAACGCGCTGGCAGGTGTTGCAACTAGCCGACGCCCTGCAAAGCGAAATAACTAATCCCCGCAAAAGAAGCAGCATTAGTTATTTGGATACGGCGCAAAAACTTTATCGGTGGTTAATTGCACCAGTTGCCGCAGAATTGACAGCTTTAAAGATTGATAATTTAATTGTAATTCCGGCAGCAGGTTTGCGGAGCGTGCCGTTTGCGGCCCTTCACGACGGCAAAGGCTTTTTAGTTGAGAAATACAGCATTAGCGTGATGCCGAGTCTGAGTTTAACTGATATCGGCTACGACAATATTGCGGATGATGAAATTTTGGCAATGGGGGCGTCGGTATTTGAAGATAAAGCGCCATTACCAGCGGTACCGGTGGAGTTAGAGTCGATCGCGCCACCCGATCGCGGAAAATCATTTTTGAATCAAGATTTTACTCTCGCAAATTTGCAAGCTCAGCGGGCAAATCGGCCTTTTGGCATCATTCACTTAGCAACTCACAGCGAATTCCAGCCCGGGGAACCAAAAAATTCTTACATTCAGTTGTGGGATACTAAATTACGTATCGATCAAATGCGGCAGTTGCGATGGAATGAACCGCCAGTGAATCTGTTAGTTTTAAGCGCGTGCAGTACCGCTTTGGGCGATGCAGATGCGGAGTTAGGGTTTGCGGGTTTGGCGGTAGCTAGCGGTGCTAAATCGGCTTTGGCGAGTTTGTGGGAAGTCAGCGATGAGGGGACTTTGGGGCTGATGACGGAGTTTTACCGGCAGTTGCGAACCCCCAGACGCGGTGGTAATTTGATGATTAAAGCGGAGGCTTTGCGGCGCGCGCAATTGGAGATGCTGCAGGGGCGCGTGCGGATTCAAGACGGGATGCTGCGAGTCGAAGGGCTTTCTATGAGTCTAACTTTGCCTCGGGAAATTGCGGCGCGGGGCGATCGAGTGCTTTTGCATCCTTATTATTGGGCCGCCTTTACAATGATCGGCAATCCTTGGTAATGAAGATGTGGAATAAAGAAGGAAAAAGAGGCGTTGCTGAATCAAGGTATCAATAGTGCAGGAACTCGAATATCCTGAAATTTTAGGTAATGTATATAGCACTCCTAAATCATTTGTGAATTTTTTACTCCCTCCCTTCTTGATAAGAGGATGATTGGGGTGCGGTAAAAAATTTACGACTCCTGCAAGGATTGCTATATGGGGTGATTTGCCCTCGCTTTCATTGCATGGTGATTCGCCCTATTTATACTCTAATTATGTAGCGCCCAAATCTCCTAGGAAGACTAACGGCGATCGCACTTCACTCTGTTTTGCCGGATTTTACAGGAAACTGTGGAGCGATCGTACTGCTGACCTGAATCTTTATCCGTACTTTATTAAGAAATGTTAACAAAAAATAACTTTTCTTTGAAACCTTAAGCTTTTCTTAAAATTTAGGGTATAGTTATGTATTAGAAGATACATCTACTTAATAAATTGACACTTTATAAAAAGAAATTGAGTATTAATACTTAAAGGAGGCTGTAAGAATGATTAACTTAGCTGGCTACGAGATTACCAACCAAATTCATGAAAGTAATAATTCTTTAGTTTGCCGGGGACTGAGAAAGCAAGACAGCCAAGCGGTAATTCTCAAATTTCTCAAGCAAGATTATCCGATGCCAGCTTCGTTAGTCAGATACAAGCAGGAATACGAAATTACACGCAATCTTCACCTAGAAAGTGTGCCTAAAACCTACAACTTAGAAAGATATCAGAACAGTTTGGCTATTATTTTCGAGGATAGTGGTGGAGAATCATTAAAGCTCTTGTTGGCTTCTCACCAACTTACATTAGAAGAGTTTTTCTTAACAGCTATTAAAATAACCAGAGCTTTAGGTGAAATTCATCAACATAAAATTATTCATAAAGATATCAATCCCAGCAATATTATTATTAACTCAACCACAGGGCTAGTTCAAATTATAGATTTTGGTATCTCTACTGTTTTAAGGCGCGAAAATCCAACCCTTAAAAGTCCTAATGTTTTAGAAGGCACTCTGAGCTATATATCGCCGGAACAAACAGGCAGAATGAACCGATCGATCGACTATCGCACTGATTTTTACTCATTAGGAGTCACTTTTTACGAAATGCTAACGGGGCAATTGCCATGGGATTACAGCGATGCAATGGAATTAATCCACAGTCACATTGCCAAACAAGCAGTACCGCCCCATCAAATCAATCTAGCAATTCCTAAAGCTGTTTCTAATATTGTAATGAAGCTATTAGCGAAAACCGCTGAAGCCAGATATCAAAGCCCTTGGGGAATTATCGCTGACTTAGAAGAATGCCTAGAACAATTAAAAACTATGGGAGGAATTGCAGATTTTGCGATCGCCCAAAAAGATATTACAGATAAGTTTCAAATCCCTCAAAAACTCTACGGCAGAGAAACAGAAGTTGAAACCTTATTAGCAGCCTTTGAGCGAGTCAGCAGAGGCAGCACCGAAATGATGCTAGTATCCGGTTACTCCGGCATTGGAAAATCCGCCTTAGTACAAGAAGTTTATAAACCAATTACTAAAGCCAGAGGTTATTTCATTGCCGGAAAATTCGACCAATTTCAACGAAATATTCCTTACGCGGCAGTTGTCAAAGCCTTTCAATCATTAGTCAAGCAACTCTTAACTGAAAGCGAAACCCAACTCAATACCTGGAAAGAAAAAATATTAGCTGCGGTTGGCGCTAATAGTCAAATCATTGTAGATGTCATTCCTGAAGTAGAATTAATCATTAGCAAACAGCCGGTCGTACAAGAATTAGGCGCTACAGAATCACAAAACCGCTTTAATTTAGTATTTCAAAAATTTATCCGCGTGTTTTGTTCATTTGACTATCCCTTAGTCATCTTTCTCGACGATTTACAATGGGCTGATTCTGCTACATTGAAATTGCTACAAGTAATGATGGCAGATGAGCAAACGAAATATCTATTTCTAATTGGTGCTTATCGAGACAACGAAGTTAACCCATCTCATCCTTTAATGATGACCTTGGATGAACTGCAAAATCAAGGTGCAAGAATCGAGCGAATTACTTTAGCTCCCTTACACCTTCACCAGATAAGTAACTTAATTGCTGATACCGTCCGTAAAGACACAAAATCCGCACTCCCCCTAGCAGAGTTAGTTATCAGTAAAACTCAAGGTAATCCTTTTTTTGTCAATCAGTTTCTTAAAACTCTCTATCAAGAAAACCTGCTGAAATTCAATTTTCCAAAAAGAAACTGGGATTGGAATATCTCAGAAATTGAATCAGTAGGTATTACTGATAACGTCATTGAATTGATGCTTGGCAAAATGAAAAAACTGCCCGTATCAACTCAGCAAGTTTTGCGTTTGGCTGCTTGCGTGGGTAATAGTTTTGACTTAAACACTCTCTCAATTATTAATGAGAAATCTTGGGGAGCCACGTTTCAAGAACTATTGCCAGCCATCCAAGAGGGATTGATTCTCACTACTTCTGAGTTAGGCGCTACCGAATCAGAAATAATTAATTCAGACTTAGTAATTACTAATTATAAATTTTTGCACGACCGCGTTCAGCAGTCAGGTTACGCTTTGATTGACTCAAAACTGCAAACAGCAATTCACCTACAAATTGGTCGTCTGTTACTGGCAAATATTTCTCCTGAGCAACGAGCCGAAAGAATTTTTGAAATTGCCGATCATTTAAATTCGGGTCGGAATTTAATCATTGATGATCACGAGAAAACTGAACTAGCTATTTTAAATTTAACAGCCGCTCGCAAAGCCAAAGATGCAACGGCTTATGCTGCTGCCAGAGACTACTTAAAAATCGGTCGAGAAATTTTACCGGGCGATATTTGGCAAGAATCCTACGAACTAGCTTTTACCTTTCATAAGGAGCTGGCAGAGGCGGAATATTTAAACGGCAATTTTGAAGAATCAGAAGCTTTAATAGAACTGGCATTTGCTCGGGCAAAATCTGAGCTAGAAAAAGCCGAAATATACAACATTTTGATCGTGCAGTACACTCTGCTGAGTAAATATGAAGCAGCAGTTCAATCTGGACTAAAAGCCCTTCACTTGCTGGGCATAGACTTGGCTGAAGATAATTTAAGCGAGGCGGTTAATGCGGAAATGGCGGCAGCTAAAGCCAACTTGGCAAACCAAGAAATTGCTTCATTAATTAATGCAGAAAAGATGAAAGATCCGGCTCAACAAATGGCCATAAAATTATTGGGTAACATGGGGCCGCTAACGTTCTTTTCATCTCAAGAGCTGTGGAAGTTGACTGTGATCAAAGCGATTAATCTTTCTCTTAAGTACGGTTTTGTAGCGGGAGGGTCTTACTGCTATTCATGTTATGGAATTATCCTAAATTCAATTTTAGGGGATTACCAATCGGCTTATGAGTTTGGCAGACTCGCTCTGACTCTCAGCGAAAATTCAAATAACTTGTCTCAAAACTGCCAAGATAGTGTGATCTTTGCCAATTACTTAAACTGCTGGGTGAGACCGCTCAAAACCACGGCTGAAATTAATAACGAAGGTTATAAAGTTGGCTTGCAATCGGGCAATTTGCAATGGACGGGTTATAACCGGATGTTTCAAACTATTACCTATTTCTTCCAGGGCATGAATTTGAATAATCTCTGGGAAGATATTGGCAAGTCGCTCCATTTTTGCGAGCAAACTAAAAATTTCTGGGCAATTGATATAATTATTGCTAATAAAATAGCAATTTTAAATTTGATGGGCGAAGAGGATGAAGTTAGCGAAAAACAGCATTTAGAAAATTTCCACAGCCGTAAAAGTATGGCAGCGCTGTGCGAGTTTTATGTTTTAAAAGCGCAGACTTTATATCTTTACGAACAGTATAGTGAGGCGCTAGAAGCATCCGATCGCGCGGCAGAACTGCTCGATTATTTGATGGGTCACATTTCTAGTGCTCACCATCATTTTTACCGTTGTCTGATCTTAACGGCTCTGTATTCAGACGTTTCTGAATCGGAGCGAAAAGATTACTGGGAGCAATTAGAAGCTAATCAGAAACAAATCAAAGTTTGGGCGGATAACTGCTCGGAAAGTTTTGCACATAAGTTCTGGCTGGTGGCGGCAGAAATGGCGAGAATTTCAGGTCGAGATTTGGAGGCGATGGATTTGTACGATCGCGCGATAGCTGAGGCCAGAGAGCATGATTTTATTCAGAATGAAGCGCTGGCGGCGGAACTGGCTGCTAAGTTCTGGTTGGGGAAAGACAAAGAAGAATTTGCCCAAATCTACTTGACTAAAGCCCACTATGGCTACCAATACTGGGGTGCTAAACGTAAAGTGGAGAGTTTGGAGGAAAAATATCCACAATTAATCGCGAGAACATCAGGGAAGACAACCACTCAAACAAAAGTTAACCGAACTACGACGGCGACTACTAGCAATAATTTGGGAGATACGTTAGATTTAACTACTGTGATGAAAGCTTCCCAAGCGATTTCGGGTGAAATAGTTTTGAGTAGGTTGCTGGAAAGATTGATGAAAATTGCGATCGAAAATGCGGGGGCCCAAAAAGGTTTTTTGATTTTAGAAAAAGCTGGAAACTGGGCGATTGAGGCGGAAGGTTCGGTGAAGGAGGATGAAGTTAGTGTACTGCGATCGCTTCCTCTCAATCCAACAGCAGCTTCTGGAGGTACTCTTTTGCTGGCAAGTGCGATCGTCAACTACGTCATCCGCACCCAAGAAAATGTGGTTTTAAATAACGCTACCCAAGAAGGACAATTTACCCGCGATCCTTATATTGCAGCCACTCAACCGAAATCTATTCTTTGTACTCCTCTGCTACACCAAGGTAAGCTGACAGGTATTATTTACCTAGAAAATAACCTAACAGAAGGGGCTTTTACTACAGATAGGCTGGAGCTGTTACAATTGTTATCTGCCCAAATTGCCATTTCCATTGAAAATGCCCAACTCTACAATAACTTGCAGGAGTTCAATCAAAACTTAGAGCAATTAGTGAGCGATCGTACTCAACAATTATCGAACACCCTAGAGGCTTTAAAAGCCACCCAAACTCAGCTAGTCGAATCGGAAAAAATGGCATCTCTGGGAGGATTAGTTGCTGGTGTTGCCCATGAAATTAATACTCCCATCGGAGTGGGTGTCACTGTTGCTTCAGCTTTGGCAGAAAATACCACCGAATTTGCATCTATTTATAAAAGTGGCAAAATGAAGCGCTCGGATTTAGAAGAGTTTGTCGATATTGCTACCCAAAGCAGTAAGGCACTTCTAATTAACCTAGATCGGGCGGCAGCATTGATTCAAAGCTTTAAGCAAGTAGCAGTAGATCGCTCTAGCGAAGAACGACGTACTTTCCAGATCAGACCTTATCTTGATGAAATTTTATTACAATTAAAACCAAAGTTGAAAAATAGCCAACATTCGCTTAAAATTAAGGGAGATAGCAAGATTGCCATAGATTCTTATCCAGGAGCCTTATCCCAAGTTGTGACGAACTTGCTGATCAATTCTCTGATTCATGCCTACGAACCAGGAATTTCTGGGGAACTAATCTTTGCTTGGAAGCAAGAAGGTAAGTGGCTAAGGTTTGAATACGCCGATGAAGGTAAAGGTATTCCCCCAGAAAACTTAAGTAAAATTTTTGAGCCCTTCTTTACCACTAAGCGTGGTCAAGGTGGCAGTGGATTAGGGTTACATATTGTTTACAATTTAGTCACCCAAAAACTCAAAGGTGAAATTGAATGTCTAAGTGAGGTGGGAAGAGGAACCAAGTTTATTATTAAATTACCCATGCAAATTGATGCACAAATGTAGAGTTCCAATTCCGATTTCCTGGCAAAGATAACTAAGTAAGTCCACCTCATTAAAAGTAAAATAAGGATGAGTGAAAAGGTTGCTGTGTAACTCTTCTTCCTTCTGCCTTTTTCTTAACAGGTTTTGTAACTTCAAACCTAACAATTAGTAAAAAATAAAGGTGTACAGCAATGAAAAGTGATTTTGACGATTTGTTAACTAAACCATCTCCAGAAACAGTATTCTTTGCCGAATCAATCGACTCCAATGATGAGATATTGTTTGCAGATGAAACCACAGAAGAAAAACTGACTGAAAGTTGGAAAATTTTAGTTGTAGATGATGAGGATCAAGTTCACACCGCTACCGAAATTTCACTAAGGAAGTTTGTCTTTGAAAACAAATCTTTAACCTTCATTAATGCTTACTCGGCTCGTGAAGCTACACAGCTAATCCAAGAAAATCCTGATGTTGCCATTATCTTACTTGATGTAATTATGGAAACAGATGATGCTGGCTTAAACTTTGTTAAATATGTCCGCGAAGTCTTAGGCAACCAGTTAGTGCGAATTATTTTACGCACGGGTCAACCCGGACAAGTACCCGAAAAAAGCATTATTATCAATTACGATATTAATGACTATAAAACTAAAACTGAATTAACGACATCAAAGCTATACACTACGATGCTAACAGCTTTGAGAAGTTTTTCTCTAAGTCATAAATTGCAGTCGGAAATAGAGCGGCGCGAACAAGTAGAGAAAGCACTCCGTATCAGTCAAGAAAAAGAGTACCAAAAATCTATTGCCTTAGAACATTTTGTCAAAGAACTGCAAGAAACACAACTCCAGCTAATTCAAAGTGAAAAAATGTCTAGTCTCGGTCAATTAGTTGCAGGTGTCGCTCATGAAATCAACAATCCGGTTAACTTTATTTACGGCAATCTCTCCCACGCCAACGACTATATTAAAGAACTCATTAATATGTTGAATCTTTACCAAAGATATTACCCGCAACCCGAAGCAGAAATTGTCCATGAAATAGAAGATGCAGAGTTGCCATTTATCATAGATGATTTACCAAAATTGCTTTCTTCCATGCAGTTAGGGATCGAACGCATTCGGAATATTGTTCACTCTCTACGCAATTTTTCGCGGTTGGATCAAACTGAAATTAAATCAGTAGATATCCACGAAGGCATTAATAGCACTTTGATGATCTTACAGCACCGACTAAAGGCTAAGTCTGATCGGCCTGCTATTAATGTGATAAAAGACTATGGTGCATTGCCGCTTGTGAACTGTTATGCCGGTCAGCTCAATCAGGTGTTTATGAACCTTTTAGCGAATGCTATAGATGCTTTAGAAGAGCGGGTAAGTAGAGAAGATGGTGCAGTTTTTCACCCCCAGATTTTGATTCGGACTGAAGTTGTACCCGGCAATTCGCATGACAACATTGGCTCGGCTTCCCACATCCTGGTAACAATTGCTGATAATGGTGTGGGCATGACAGAGAAAGTTCGTGCTAAACTTTTCACTCCCTTTTTTACTACTAAGCCCCTAGGAAAAGGTACAGGCATGGGATTGTCTATCAGCAGAAAAATTCTGATAGAAAAACACTGCGGTCAATTGGAGTGTATTTCTACGCCAGAGCAGGGAACGCAGTTTATTATTGATCTGCCGACTATCTGTAAAGCCACTAATATCGCCGTAGCTAATGCCTAGAAAACTTATCTGGCTGAATTGATCATATACCGGTTTTCAGTTGCATGAGAATCGGGTAATTGCTAATTCCTCATTCATCGGAATTCTGACATAATTTTTTCCCGCATCAAGTCCCCACCCAGAAAAGGGGGGACTTGATGCGGCTTTAGACACATTTTTCTAACTTAATTGTGTTGGTTTTCAATATATTTTTTAACAATCTCTTCCGAGGCGTTACCCACTGTGCCGTAAAAATACAGCCTATTTGATGTATATTTAGTAGACTGCATTCCGTAGAGAAGCAGAAAAAATGAAACTTTATGCGATCGAGTTTCGTAAAAAAATAGTTAAAGCCTATGAACCGGTGCTACATCAGTTAGGATGTTGCTGAATTGTTGAGGGCGTAAATACAAGATTAACACATCCTGATAGTTCGTTTGACAGGAAAAACTTTTTGTTATTCTACATCAGGCAACAAGTTGCTCAGACATTCGCTTCGATGATTAATTCACTATCTAAAATTTGCTAATCTTCCGATTCCCTATCAAAATCAAAGAAATTATTTTGGTTTTATACGATCGCCCGCGTTGCTTAGTGATACCCTAATTAAGCAACGGCTTTTTTTGTAGTAATACCATCGAGGCGATCAACGCTTTTCGCTTTGCTGGAAATGCCGCCAAACTTCATGATGACAGACGTACCAAAAATACAGGGCTAAATTCACTAGACCTAATAATTTAGTGCCATCTTCTAAAATCGCGTGTAGTCCTTGATTTGGAGTGTTTACAATATCCTCCAACCGCGAGATAGCAAACAAGATGAATGCTGCAACTAATGGCAGGTAAGGAGTAGTTTTGATGTATCGCCAAAACTTAACTCCGTAAAGGAAAACTGCACTACCATAACACAAATAAATTAATTTCTTAGATATTCCCAACCGAGACATAATCAAAGTCATCCGAAACCTGTCATCCAGGTAAAAAACTCCCAGGAGTAAAGCACTAAAAAATAAGAATATCGTCGCTCTACTACCCGGATCTTTTTGGCGCAACACTCCGAAAGTAAATGCACAAATTGCGACTGGGAGACACCCGATAACTTCGGAAAGTCCGGTTAGAATTCCTTCATAAGGGAGCCAGAAATTAAAAGGATCGCTAAATAGGCGTTCAACTCCGCGTCCCTTGTTGTTAAATTTGGCATATACGCTCAGCCCGCCCAAAATCACAATAGTCAGAATGTTAAAAAAAGCTAAAAGGGGTACACCCAAAAAGTGTTTCTTGAAAACTTTTAAAGAATTTGATAACTTGGGAATTTTATCGAATAAAGGCAGATGCTTCATAAAAAATGTCTCCTAGCAGTAGAGTTCGTTACTTATTCACGGGTAGCCAAACCACAAAGGTAGTGCCGCGATCGGTTGGATATAATAAATTAGTTTCTGCAGATGGCAGCCATTCACGATTGACTGGGGAAAATACTTCTATTTCTCCTTGCATTTGGCGGACTAAATCGCGGGCGATCGCCAAACCCAATCCTGTGCCGGGAATTTCTGTCTGCGCTTTTTCTCCCCGGTAGTGTCGCTCAAATAAATGCTCTAAATCCTGGGGAGGAATGCCGGAACCTGTGTCGCTGACGGCAACTGCTATGGCAGGCAATTGGCTGTATCCTGCCCGATCGCCATCCGCTGCTTTGTACCTCACTTTAATATAAATTTGGCGGCCGGCAGGGGTATATTTCAAAGCATTGTCAATTAAATTGCTCAAAACTTCGCGCAAAGCTCGATCGTTCGCCCCGACTGGTGGCAAATCCGTCTCCAGGTCGGCTAGCAATTTCAGATGCCTTTCAGATGCGATCGCCTCGGCGGAAATTAACAGCGGTTTTAATACTTCTATCACAAAACAGGATTCCTTCAAATTGGCCGCAGGTGACAGCGACAGAGGAGAATGCCGGATTGATTCCACATTGGAGATTGCTTTTTCTGAAGTGCCCGATCGCAGTTTTAGATGTGCTTCGCCGGTGTCAACGGTTCGATCAAACTGGACCAGCAACTCTTGCAGCCGATCGCTCTCTCGGACAATACTAAAAGCCACATTGCGGTTTTTGTCTTCCGGTACCAGCCGCCGCGCTAACAACTTGCCAAAAGTTCGCAACGCTGTCAGCGGACTTTTGAACTGGTGCAGCAAATTGTGCATCGTGTCGTAAACCTGAGCCTGGGTTTGCCGACTCGCGCCCAATTCCTGGTGCATCCACTGCGATCGCTGGTCTAAAATGCAGGCTAGGGCTAAGGTGCGAGCAATTTGTTGTATTTGAGCCTCCTCTCGCTCGTTCCAAGGCCTGTCTTGCCGACCGCTGACTAGGAGTCCCATTACAGCTCCCTCGTGTATCAGAGGCGTCACAATTTGCCTGCGCTGCTGCCACACATTCTCCGGGCCTTGGCACTGATGGGAACTGCGCTCATTACCCCCAAGCGCCTCGGGTGCGATCGATCCTACGGTTGATTCTTCCACAGGAAGAACCGGCGGCGCTAGCAGTCGCGGCACTGGTTTTACTGTCGAGCTTTCGGGAGATTGCAACCTCAACCCCTGATTTTCTTCCGATTCGGCTGAGGTTTCTGGGTAAACCGCGATCGGCACCAACTTTGCTTCACTGCCTTCTACCAACTCTTGTGTCAGGTATACCGCGCTGAATTTCGCTCCCAAACTAACGGCGATGGCCACCTGCGAGCGGCAAAGTTTGACAAATTCTGAACTGGCTGGCATTAACATGAGCGCCACATTAAGATATCTAACGGAATTCTAAGTAAATTACAAATGATCGGCCACCGATTACTGATGAGAGACTTCTATATTTCAGGTTTCTTCCCTTTGATAGAAGGCAGCTATCTTGAAGGCATGGGGCTTTCATGAACCAAAATTGCCCCGCATCGCCGTCCGCGTAGCTTCCACCGATCCCCAAGCTTGGCTTTTGGCGGAACTTGCGGCCAGCCATACCACAACCGCTACACTTTTGTCGATCGGCACGAATGTTAAGATTATGTCGATATATTAAAAACAGTTGATTTTTTGAGCTAGAACGGATATACTGACCTCGGATTTGGTAGCTATCATTACAACCTGTCTGCTCATACTGTCTGCTCACAGAGGAGGTAAAGAAATTGGCCAGGAGACGCAAACGCAAGAGTCGCCGCCGACAAGAAGGACGCAGAATTTTAGAGTGTGTGCCTCAATATAGCATCGAGAGCGGCGAAGATAAACCCGTAACAGCGGCTCGCAAGTTCATCCATGCAGAAGGCATTGCTCCCCCAGCTTTGCTGTTAGTCAAGCGTAACGAGCATACCACTGACAGATACTTCTGGGCTGAAAAAGGTTTATTTGGAGCCCAATACGTAGAAGAGAACCATTTCTTGTTTCCCAGCTTAAAGGTGATGTTGGAAGCTACCACAGAAAAAATTCCTGTGGTGTCAGCCAGCCGCGCATAGCTCAAAATGTTTAGCTCAAAACATTGACAGCAATGTTTTTCTAAGTCTTTTAACAAAAGCGCGAGAGTTCTCATTGTCTGGAGAGTGCCAACTGAAATTTCTGCGAAAAGTCCTTAGAAATTAGGGTATAAGGAGCCATCGCAACAGGCTTGATCGCAGCCCAAAGGCGATAGCCACAATTGGCACTTTCACGATAATGGTTTTTTTTGACTGTTTTGTCGATCGAACAAGGGGAGCAAAAAAACAGCCAACGAGAGAGCCACTCTTGAGTCATCCGTTTGTCAGCTCGAAGTCTAACTACGGCATCTAGCATATCAAAAAACGTTCCGCGTCAAACTTTTAATCGATCGGTTTCAAATCTAAAGCTTTTTGCATGGCTGCTAGTTCATCGCGGTGAGCTCTGACAGTAACCAAGCTCTTGGTTTGGCTTCCAGACTCAGCAACTGATTCGAGTTTGAGCGAGACTTGCTCCGAGCGTCCAGCTTTTTTCCAGTAAAATATGCCCGCCAGCGGGGACAGCATTACCAAAGCTAGGAAAATTTGACCTGAAGAAGGAACTAGCATTCCCAAAACCAGTCCCAAGCACAGAGTGCCACCTGCACTTAGCATGGTTAGAAAAATAGCTAAAAACCAACTAGGCCGCACAAAACCTTCAAAAGTGACTTTATAGTTGGGAGCATCGACGGCTACAACTCGGTAAGCCCTAGAAGCAAAATACTCTTGTAGCTGGGTTAACAGTGACTCTTGGGCGCTCTCGGAAGCCAGCTTGATTTGTTCGATTCGAGCTTTGACTGAGGCCTTGATGAAGAAAAACAAGCCTACAGCCAGCAGCAGCGTGATTACAAACGTTGAAGAAAGAACAGTAGTATCCATCGGTAGAAGTTTGTGTAATTGAAATTATCTACTCTTACTTTACAGAACTTTACCGATGAAAGCGATCGAGGACTTACGCAGACACTTTTTTACCAAAATTCGCAGAAAGCTTTGTAGCAAAACCTTTTTCTCCCCATCACCAAATTCCCATATCTCCCCATCATCCCTAATTCTCAAGTGACAATGCGTAAGTCCTGACGTAGTGTAGCTGCTTTAATCGCTGTGCGGCGGGCGATCGAGCAAAGCGAAGGCAAGGAAGGCAAATCGCTTTGCAAGTAGCGCCAGCATCTCCAGGGTTTAGGCATCCGATTCCAACTCGGCTAACCTGTGTGACCAGTTTCTAAGGCGCGGGAACGACGCTCTGACGCACCGTTTCCCTGACCAATGTAATCGTGCCAGAGACGAGCGAGGTCTTGAGCTTGGTGCCGCCACTCAGCGAGGATTTGATACATCCGGCGGGGGCGGCCGCGTCCTTCTACTTTTTTCCAGTAACCGGTGATTACGCCTTCATCTTCGAGGAATTTCAGAGCGCTGTAGAGAACGGTATCAGAAAGGCGGTAGATGGGGAATTCCCTTTCTAGTTGGCCAATCAGTTCTGTACCGTAGGAATCTCCGCGCAATAACACCGAGAGAATGTAGCACACAGCTAATTCCTTGTTTAGATAAACAGGAGGGGGATCTTGAAAAAATTGATAGATATGTTCAAACTTCATCTGTCTTGTCCGCTGGAAACTCTCGTGATACCGTCAGGTTAACGAGAGAGGAAAGCGGGGCGGGGTGTGCCGCTTCCCAATGATTAAGTGGGACACCGGGGAAACAGAGGTGCAGTATTTCCCCAGTGAATATTGATAGCCCCAAACGCTTGTCCTGCACTTCGGTAATGTTTGCCTGGGCCTTGGTTGAGCAGCACTGGCGTAACTAGGGCAATTTTGTTCCTCTTCCAATCTATCGCAGCGACTATTGTCAAGTGTGCGATCGCCTGCAAGAGTTGGCAGTTACTTTGGGAGTTAGTGTTTTAACTGAATTTGCAGTTAATGTTTGCGCTCTAGCTTGGCTTTAAACCGAACTCAGGCCCAACATGGCGCGCAGTGTAAAAGTTAGAAAGACAAAAGTCGCTACAATCGAAGTAATCAGGGCGATCGCAGTTGCCGGTCGATCGAGCAGGGGTTTGAGTCGCTCGAACAGGAAAAAGAAAATTCCCAGACATATCGTAATGAAAAACCGGGGGTAGCGAGAGACGTTATTAATAAAATCTTGCATTTGCTTGGTGGGGTAAAGTGTCACAGCACGATCTTTGACTGGTAACACTTGTGAGCGAGTTAGACAATTTTGGCACAGCCGAAGCTAAATCTGCCGATCGGGCGATCGGGCATTTTTGCCGGCGAGGCTGACATATATAATTCTAACGAAAATTTTTGGTCGATCGAGCGCTGTCTGTTTAATCCCGTGCCACATCCGCTGACAACTTCAGAAGTATTTATTATATTCAGTTCTAGTTGCGATCGACATTATAAGGCTGTTATTTATAGATAAATGTCTGCTTCCGCACCTTTTTCCGTCTTGCCGCGTCCGTTTCAGAAACGGGCCTTACGGTAGAACTAGGTTGAAGGTACTAAAAGCCCGGAGAATCAAACTATGCGAATTTTAGTCTTTGATTTGGAACCAAATCCAAGAAATCCACCCTCGGACAGTAGAATAACGCCTTTTTATAGTTGTATCATTAATATCTGAACGATTTTCTGAGATTATTTTACAGATTGCATCTTCTGGCGGAATTTGTCCCAGTTCAAGCGCTAATTGAAACACTAAATAAAAAACTTGACGTTCTAAAATCTTATTAATCAAATCTAGATATTTTAATTTAGGTCTTTTATGTAAAATTGACCTTCCTTCACTTGTCAACCGAAAAGTTACTTTTTTTGTCAGGTAATCTTTATACTTTTCTATCAGTCCAATATACAATCCAGCATTAGTATAATAGTCAGTTTGCCTGCGGTCAAATTCATAGTTTTCTGTAAAATCATCTTTGGTTAAATCTCTTTCTAATAACAATGATAATAAATCTACTATCCTCTCAAATTTATCAGCTTGTGGCAATGGAACATCTGGCTCTGGAATTACTTTAATATTATTGAATACCCGATCGACATCACTCCGTTGTATTTCTTCGGGAGCGATCGTATAATTCTTTTGTTCTCTCATTTTCAGAGAGTTATAATTTTCATCATTGCTAAATTCATAAATAAAAAAGCTAAAAACGTCGTTAGAGTATGTCATCAATACTGGAATTACTTTTTTAGTTATTTTTTTTGACCACAATCTGTAAGGATAGTAAAGTTGTCTAATCAAAAAATCCTCGATCGAATAGTTCTTAGCTTCTATCAATACAAAATAGTTGTTACTTTCAAATCCGGCATCTATCTCACACTGAGAATTTTTAACCTTGATTGAATAGGGTTTGTTGGTGGTGGAATTGATAATGTTAAAATTAAAGGACTCTGTAGACATTCTTCCAGAAACAGTATAAGCTGTTTTTTCGCCTAATAAATCATCTATAATGCCGATATTAAATGCACAGTGCAATGCGGAACTTTCAGAATATAAATTTGTGTAATCTATACTCTCTATCTCTGAAGGAAAGTCAAAAGGAATCACTTCTATTTCAGGATCGTACTTAACTTCAAAGTGTGTACCAAACTTACCAATCACATATTTTGAGCGAGAGATTGGCAAGATTGATAGATAATTTTCTCGAAAGATATCTGGCAAATTGACAGAGTGATCGAACTTTGCCATCAGCCTGCTTTCTCTTAGCTTGTTGATTTGAGCCGATTCTATTTCAAAACAGCCATTTTTATCTACTTCTTCTAAAATGTTATGCGTTTCAAATAGTGTTTCCCAGGCTCTATCGTTAGCAGTTTTTTTGTTTTTACTCATATTTATTTGTCCTGAACTTGATAATTTAAAATTAATACTTCATCAATCTTACCTCTTTTTAAGGCATTTGAGTTGATACTTCTCGTTGCCCTAACTTTTTTGATTGTATCCCGATAATCATTGTACAAATCAAGAATAAAATCCGTACAAGAATTACTCATCATCACTTTACAACCTTTAGCCGTTAGGTCGTCAAAAACTTTTTTTAGTCGTTCTTGTTCGTGTCTATTAAAGCCATTTACATCATATCCAGTAAAAGAAGCTGTTTCCGAAACAGGATCGTAAGGAGGATCTAAATAAATAAAATCTCCTTTTTTGGCATCTTTAACAGCTTCTTGAAAATCCAAATTTAACAGTGTAATGGTGTTGCTACTTAAGTATTTGTTTACTGCTCTTAAAACAGCCTCATCTAAAAAATTGGGATTTTTATATCTGCCAAACGGAACATTAAACTGACCTTGGGAATTAACCCTAAATAAACCATTGTAGCAAGTTTTATTTAGATAAATGATTCGTGCTGCTTTTTCAACTGCCGACAAATCGGCATATTTTTTAGCTGAACGATCTAAGTCTCTCATATCATAATAAGAAGTTTCGCTATTGCTATATTTATCCTTGCTTAATTCCTCCATTAGCTCATCTAATGAGTCTCTAATTACTTTATAGCAGTTAATCAGTTCTCTGTTGCTATCATTGATAACAGCTTTTTGGGGTTGTAACTCAAACAAGAGTGCACCTCCACCTATGAAAGGTTCATAGTATGTATGTTTGCTTGTCAGCTTGGGAACATACTTAACAATTTCTGGCAATAACTGCCTTTTACCTCCTGCCCACTTTAAGAAAGGTCTTACTAAGGGATTAATTTTCCCTCTTACTAACGTATCGCTTTTCACTCAGATGCCTCTAACGCTGAACAATTCATTGTACTTGAATTTTTGTTCAAGTCAAGAGGAAAGGGTGATATTGATTCAAGGTGTAAGTCGCAGTTAAATAGATCGACCAAAACACCTTGACATAAATCCATTCATCTGATAAGTCTGGGAAAACAATCTAAATTAAGCCGATCGCACTTCGATCACTCCCCTGTCAAAAACCCGTTTGTCAGTACCAATAGAACTGACAAACATCCGGTCTTCATAGACATCAAACGTCGCAAAACTCAGCCGACTAGCAGAAAACTCCGTCCACTCAGAACGCCCCACCGCACGCGTGCCGCCGCCGGCACCGCAAATTAAATAAGTCGTACCGTTAATCGAGCGAGTGCGTTCGTAACTGTGCTCGTGTCCGTTGATATAAAGCTGCACGCCGTACTTTTGAAACAAAGGCGTCAAAGTCTTAATAAAAGGTTGATTCACTCCGTACAGGCCAGAGGAATAAATCTGGTGGTGACCGAACACAACTTTCCAAGGTGCGGTGCTCTGACTCAACTCTTTTTCCAGCCAAACAAGCTGATTTTTCCAATCCGCATTGTGATTCGTATCTAAAGCAAAAAACTGTACGGGATCGCGGCGAAAAGTATAGTAGCGACCTTGCATATTAAAACCCGCATATTTAACTTGCGGATCGCCGTTAGCAGTGCGGATATCGTGATTTCCCAGACAAGCATAAAATTTTACACCTTGCTGTAATAAGGGCTGATAAGGCCGCTCGAAAACAGCATTAATTTTTTCAATTTCGCCGTTATTGTAGATATTGTCGCCGGCGAGAACAGCAACATTAAAAGGGTTTTCCCGGTGATATTGCGCCATCGCCTCAGCCACAGCATACTGACCTTCAGCGCCGGTACCGGTGTCGGCTACCGAAATAAAGCGTAAAATAGGCGGTGAGGCCGGCCAAGGGACAATCGCCCTTTGGGCCTCAACGTTAGAAGGCACAGCAGCATTGGTGTCTCTACCGGAGGAAGTCCGAAGCTGAATCATTTTCGAGACTCCGGCAAAACCTAAGCTGCTGAGACTGCCTAAAAGTAGAAAGTGACGGCGTTTAATGCTCATTTGGATTCCGTTACAACTAAGTTAAATGATAAATTAAGGTTGAGATGGCTCAACTAAAATTTATCTCGTTTAGATATATTTGCAACGCCCCAAGGCAGAGAAAATGTCAGAAGAACAACTAAACCAGTCAACTCCAGAACCCTCTCAATCTCCGACACCGCAGGTTGATTCGGCCGCAAAGTCTGCCCCCACTGGCAGCAAAACTCAAAATGCCAGCAGCGCGGTTCCCAAAAATCAGAGAATCAAAGCTTTGATTGCCTCGATTGGGAATTTGGGAAAAAAAGGGAAAAACTTAGCAGCCGAACCCCCGTTGCAGGCCCAAAAGCCGATCGCGCCCACCGCTTCTGACTCAGCAACAGTAACTCCTCCCGCTGTTGCTGCGGAAGTTAACAGCGTGCCACCAAAAGTTGCTGTAAAAGTTGATAAAAAGCCTGTATCCCAACGCAGGGAAGGGAGCTTTTTAGAGAACGTCGGTGTACTTTGGCAAAGTATTGTGCGGCTAGTGCGATCGCTACTGCCACCATCTACGAACCAGAAGCTGTCCGATCCAATTTTAAACGCCGCATTAGCAGCAATCCTGATCGTTGTAGTCGGTTTAACTTTCAACAGTTTCTCAGCAAAACCGCCGGAGAAAGTAGCAAAAGTGCCTGTGCCAGCAGCGCAGCAATCGCCGCCAACGTTTGGTGATTTTATGGCATCGGGAACGCCGAAATCGCCAGAGGCGATCGTACCGTCTAAGCCAATCTCTGCTAAATTCAAAAGCAAGTTGCCCGATTTAGTGGCTCCAGAAAAACCGCAACCAGTAGAAATTATCCCACCGCCGCCGCTGACGCCTGAACAGTCTCTGATTGCTGGGATTCAAAATCAAGTTACTGACATTAAGAATCGACTTGGCGGCGGTTTAGTTGAGTCTGTTCAAGCTAATTTTTCCAGCAGCATTTTGACAGTAAAAGTCGCTGAAGATTGGTACAAACTCAGCGGAGTTGAGCAAAATCAACTAGCAACGAAGATGTGGAAGGAGGCTAACTCACTCGATTTTAGCAAGTTAGAAATTGCGAATATGGAAGGCAAGTTAATAGCTAGAAGTCCGGTTGTTGGTTCGGAAATGATTATTTTAGAGAGAGGGATTAATTAGAATTTAAATAGTCTGTATCTGTACACCATGTTACCAGCCTTAAAGCCCAGGACGCAGAACCTAATTATTTAGGGTGTTACCTGCGTACCTTATGGCTTTTGATTTTTTTGAGGAATCTCGAACTTTTCTAAACTCCGACAGAATGCTACCATTAAATTAAATTAATTTACTTTGAGGGAAATTGAAAAATGACAATTTTAACTCAAGCCGAACAACTAGAAATTGAATATCCCAGCAGCGACGGAGAGCCGATGGCTGAAAGCGACATCACGCGCGATTACATGACTTACAGCGTAGAAGCTGTCAAGCTTTACTTTCAAGAACGTTCTGATGTTTACGTGTCAGCTAATTCTTTCATATATTATGAAGAAGGGAACAACCAAGCGGTTGTTGCTCCGGATATTTATGTGGTGTTTGGAGTTGCGAACCGCAAAAGGGATAATTATAAAGTTTGGGAAGAAGGGGGAATTACTCCAGATTTTGTCCTAGAAATTACTTCGGAAACAACTCAGACGAAAGACCAAGAAACAAAACCGGAAATTTATCGGGCTTTGGGAGTTAGGGAATATTTTCAGTATGATCCGTCGGGAGATTATCTGAATCCGATTTTACAGGGAGTTCGTCTAATAAACAATCAGTACGAGTCGATTCCAGCCAACAATATCGCTTTCGATACGCTGTGGTTGTTCAGTGAAGTGCTGGGACTGGAATTGCATATAATTTCAGGAGAATTGAGGTTTAGAGTTCCTCAAACGGGTGAGTTTTTGAAGACTCACAAGGAAGAAAACCTGGGACGACTGGCAGCGGAGTCAACATTGCGATCGCTCGTAATTCAACTCTTAAATTCTGGAATGAGTCTGGAACAGGTGGCGCAAATGATGAATTTATCGACCCTGGAAGTGAGACGATTGGTAGAGGAAAACTTTTGATCGATCGCACTTTTCCCAGATATGTTGGAAAAGTGCGATCGAAGTATGGGACAAAATGAGAACAGTCAACAGCCAACAGCCAACAGTCAACTATTAACTAATGACTATAGAGGCTTATTAGTAGGTTTAAAACCCTGCTTTTGAAAATAGGTTCGGAATACCTCTTGAGCAATTGGTGCCGCCGCTACAGCACCATATCCTCCGCCTTCAACGATAACTGCGATCGCAACTTCCGGTTTGTCAGCGGGAGCAAAACCCACATACATAGAATTGTCAGGATGACCGGGCATTTCCACAGTCCCAGTTTTGCCAGCACTTAAAGGAATAGTACCATCATTCATGCCGCGGCCTGTACCTTTTTTTACCACGTCCATCAATCCTTGTTTAACGACATTTAAAGTGGCAGGCTTAATACCTGTTTGAATTTTTTGAGTTATAGGAGTATTGGTTTGAGAAGCCAACAAATGCGGCTGTAGTCGCCAACCACCGTTGGCAATAGTTGACACCATCACAGCCAATTCTAGGGGAGTACAAAGTACCAAACCTTGACCGATCGCCATTGTTACTGTATCGCCCACGTACCAATCTTCACCATACATTTTATTTTTCTCTGCTGGTATCGGAACTTGACCGTGATTGGCGCCGTCTATCCCCAAAATATCTAAATTAATAGTACCGCCAATGCCCATTTTTTTAGCCCATTTCGCCATTTCTTCCGGCCCGGCTGCCATACCGACTTGATAGAAAAACGTATTGCTGCTGTAGGCTAAAGCATCGCGGAAACCTATAGTGCCGTAACCGGCGCCGTGTTCGTTAAAGGAAATTCCGCCGATGTTAATTGAAGCAGAACTTACCAAAGTCGAGTCAGGAGAAAATTTGCCAGACTCCATCCCGGCTACAGAAGTTACAATCTTAAAAGTGCTGCCGACTGGATAGCCTTGAACGGCTCGATTTAAAAATGGTTTGTCTGGCCCTTGCAGTCGATCCCATTCTTTTTGACTCACCTTCCGGGTGAAAATATTGGGGTCAAATGTCGGCCAACTAGCCATTGTTAAAAGAGCTCCTGTTTTCACGTCGATCGCCACAACTGCACCCAGGCGATCGCCCAAAGCTTTTTCCGCAGTTTTCTGCATATCTAAATCTAAAGTTAGCTGCACCGATTTGCCCGGAATAGGGTCCTTTACACCTAAATCTTGGATTTCCTCGCCCTTAGCATTCACCTCGATTAAACGGTTTCCCCAAACGCCCTCTAAAGTTGAATTGGCTAATTTTTCAACTCCCATCTGACCGACGATCATTCCCATCGGATATGCAGGATTAGCTTTTAATTCATCTAAAGTAGCTTCGCCGACGTATCCCAAAAGGTGAGCTGCTAATTGCTGGTTGGGATTGTCTCGGCTCGATTCTACGCGAATTTCAACTCCTCGCAAAGTATTAGCTTGTTCTCCCAACGCGACGAAAGTACCGACATCGATATCCTTACTAATTCGCACTGGGATGGCTGATCTGTAGCCAACTCCATCGATTTTTTTGATAATTTCGGCTGCGGGAAGTTTGACTATCGGGCCCAGTATACCGGCGATCTCTTGCCACTCCTTGGTCGATCGCTCTTTTGGCCACACATAGACCGATCGAGATACGCGGTTGGCCGCAAAAATTTTGCCGCTGCGGTCTAAAATTTGACCGCGATTCGCTGCGACTGAAACAGGGCGAATGCGGTTATTTTCCGCCCGCTGTCGGTTGTAGGCTCCCTGTACCAGTTGCAGTTCGGCTAGACGAAATATCGGCAGCGTCACTAAGGTAGTGACTAGCAGCATAAAAATCATAACTTGGACCGATCGGCTGCCTTGCCGTGCAGGATTGTTTAAGCCTTTTGTGTCGAATCGGACTTTAGAGTTAAAAGAAAAATCGCCAGCCATATTAATTAATCTGCTCTTTTTATTCAACTAACAGGTAGAGACGGTTCCCATCCGGATTATTTGGCTGAGAATACAGGGATTATAACTTCTAACTCTTTAGTGACAGACCTAAATTCTGTCGGTTGGCAGACGAATCCGCTGGATTGTTTGATTAAGGTCGATCTTAATCAGGCTTTTCTGACAATTCAACTGTTAAGGAGGTACGGCCGCTGTGGAACCGATCGATTTTTTGATTGCTTGGCTGGTGACGGGCAGCAGCTTGTTGCTAATTTCTCAACTGCCGACGGTCTAAAAATTGACAGCACACCGAAAACAGTAATTTCCGCTGCGGTTTTGGGAATGTTGAATGTTTTAATTTTGCCAATTCTGAAAGCAGTTTTTTTCGTTCCGAACCTGCTGACGCTAAGATTGCTTTCCGGCGTGTTTGCTTTTGTAGTAATGAACGTGATTGTTTTTGCCTCGGCTGCGAAGTTAGTTGAAGGATTTAGTTTGCGGATGGGCCTTTGGAGCGCGGTACTGGGGGCGATCGCCTTGGCTGTAGTTAGCAGCTTTATCAAAAGCGCGCTGATTTAGCAACTTCCCCTGATAAAGGGCGATAGAAATCGCCCGATATTTCCACACCTTACCTTGCGCGTTTCGTTTGCCTAAAAGCGATTTCTATCGCCCAATATTTATTGTCCCTTCTATCCGTTACATCCGTTACATCCGTTAAACAATCCGTTGCCGAACTTCCTTCTATCCGTTACATCCGTTACATCCGTTAAACAATCCGTTGCCGAACTTCCTTCTATCCGTTACATCCGTTAAACAATCCGTTGCCGAACTTCCTTCTTACTTCCCCATCAGCGACTTATAGGCTGTCACCTTAAGATCGATCCCAGTAATATCTGTCCCGACAACAACAGCCGCAGCTCCTAAATCCAAGGCTTTTTTGGCCATTTCCGGCCCAGCGATCCCGCCTTCGCAGATAACGGGAACCTTAAGCTTTTCTACCATTTCCGCAAGCAAATCAAATCCGGGCGGCGAGAAATTTTGCGTCTGGGGAGTGTAGCCAAAAAGAGTAGTGCCGACAGTATCAGCACCAGCTTGAACCGCCGCGATCGCAGCTTCTATCGTATCTACATCCGCCATCACTAATTTGCCCAATTCGCTGCGGATTCGCGCGATTAACGTCTTTAAGTCTTCGCCGGGAGGACGGTTTCTCTCAGTAGCGTCAACGGCGATAATATCGGCTCCGGCAGCGGCGATCGCCCGCGCGTCTTCAAACCGAGGAGTAATGTAAATCTCGCATCCCGGCAATTGCTGCTTCCAAATCCCAATTATGGGAGCGGATACCTGTTTTCGCACCGCCGCAATGTGAGCCGGAGTGTCAATCCGCACGCCCGAGGCTCCTCGATTGATGGCAGTTCGAGCCATTGCCGCAATTACGATCGGATCGTGCAGCGGCGAATCAGCAGGTGCTTGACAAGAAACAATTAATCCTGTAGGAATTTGACAATTAATCATGGCGAATGGGGAATTGGGCATGGGGCATGGGGCATGGGGCATGGGGCTTGTTTTGTAATTTATTCCCTGTGCCCTATTCAACTCAAATAAGCGTTAAGTTTTGGTAGTAATTGATCGACAATTGGTTTAAATTTGCTTACTTCTTCGCTTGTGATAAGTTGTCTAGCATAGGCTAATCTTAACCAGTTTACTGTTTCGTACAAAGAGCCTCTCGCAATTTTTACAAAACGCCGATTATCTTGGTCATTATAAGGCAATACGGTTCACTTAAGAAAGATCCCCCCTAACCCCCCTTAAAAAGGGAGGGATAAGAATGCCCTCAAAGTCCCCCTTGCTTTCGGGGGATTTAGGGGGATCTCCGGGGTATAAATAGTGTTAAGTAAACCGTATTGCATTATAAGGACTTCTTCCTTCAGTAATATTAGCACAGACACTATCAGCAGACCGAACGATCTGTTTGCCCATCGTATCTTTTGTGAAATAATCCCCTTTTTTAACAATGTCCCAAATCTGATTCGCCAAACTTTCCGCCAACTTATAAACCTCTAATTCCTCAAAATCAGGTCTTCCCATAATTACCTCAAAAACTCAATTATATTAAATGCCCAATGCCCAATGCCCAATTACCCATTACTCAATGCCCAATGCCCAATGCCCAATGCCCCAGGCCCCATGCCCAATTACCCATTACCAATCCCGGCCATCAAAGAAAGAATTTTGTCAAGCAATTGCTGGGGGTGAATCGGTTTAGCCAAACAATCGTTAGCTCCCGCTGTCACGAAAGATATCTGATCTGCGGGAATTTCCTGAGCGCTTAAAGCTAGAATCTTGATATTTTCAGTAGCGGGTTTTTGGCGCAGTTGTTGGATTATTTCGCAGCCATTCATCCCGGGTAAACGCATATCTACAATCACAGCATTCGGTTGCAAAAGTTCAATTTGTTCCACCGCTGCCGAACCTTCAATCATCCACACCACTTGCAGTCCTGCGGCTGTCAGGATATCGCAAATCAGCATGGCTGTTTCTTCATCTTCTTCGACGAGGACGAGGCTGCCGCGCAAGGAAGAAGAATGCAGCGGTAAAGATGAATTCGATTTTTCATATTTAAATTTTGTGGATTCATCTTTGGTGAGAGTTTGGATGGGTATAAAAACGGTAAAAGTAGAGCCGACATCAACTGTAGAGTTGACTTCGATCGCGCCGCCGTGAAGCTCTACTAACTGTTTAGTTAAAGCCAATCCCAGACCGGTACCGCCGTATTCGCGGCGGTAGGGGGAATCCAACTGCTGGAATTTTTGAAACAAAAGCGATCGCTGATCTTCGGGAATTCCAATGCCGGTATCTTTGATTTGAAAAACAGCGGTGCTACCTGCCGGTGCAGTACCGGGCTGCCGGACTGCCGGCGTTCGATTTTTATCTTCTGTCACCCAAACTCGCAGGATGACTCGCCCCCCTTTGGGAGTAAACTTAATCGCATTTCCTAAAAGATTGAAGAGAATTTGTCTCAAGCGGCGCGGGTCAGCGATGAAGCGATCGCACTCTTGTTTTATCCGCTGTTCTTGCAGCAGTTCCACGCCTTTAGCCGCCGCTTTTTCTTTGAGGGCGTGCAGGCTCTGAGAAGCTAATTTAGAAAGTGAAAATTCACTAATTTTTAAGACTGCTTTTCCCGCTTCTACTTGCGATAAATCTAAAATATCGTTAATTAATTCTAATAAGTGGTCGCCGCTATCTCGGATAGTTTGCAGGTACTGCCGCTGCTTTTGCACTGGCACTTCTTTACTGCCAACTTTGCCGTAAGACCACCGCAGTAGCGTGTCGGAAATGCCGATGACGCAAGTGAGAGGAGTCCGCAATTCGTGGCTCATAGCTGCCAAAAATTCGCTCTTGGCGAGGCTGGCAGACTGGGCGGCGACCAGTGCATCGCGCAGTTCTCGCGTGCGCTCTATTACGCGCTGTTCTGAGGTGCGCTTTTGCTGCTGGACTTCTGCATAAAGTTCGGCTTGGTAAATGGCGATCGCCAAATGTTCTGCTATTTGCCGCAAAAATGTTTTTTTGCTTTCTTCCCACTCCCGAACAGTACACTGGTGGGCAATTAGTAGCCCCCACAATTCGTCTTGAACTACGATCGGCACTAGCAACTTCGCCCGCACCTTCGCCCGCCGCATCAACTCTAAAAAACAAGGCTGCGAAGAGTAAGTTGTTTCCACATCCGCAACGCACAAAGCCAAACCTTTGCGATATTTCTCTCGGTCAATGACTCCATTGGTAAAACACTGCGCGTCTTCACTAAAATTCAGTACAGACGAGATAGCATCGTTGGCTAAAGCTTCGTATGTGACACGACCTAAATACAAGTAAGACCCGGAAAATTCTGGGATTTCGCCCGACCCAGAAACCGCCGCAGGAATTTCTTTACCTAACTCGCCATTGTGCGGCGCTGGCACTTTTTCAAATTGATAAATTAACAGGCGATCTACTTCCAAAAACTCTCGCACTCGCTCGACTGCTTTTGACAAAATTACAGGCAATTCCAAACTTTGGCGGATTTGAGTTGTCACCTGATTCAAAAGCCGTTCTTGTTCGAGCTGCTGCTGCAAAGCATCTTCCACCGGCTGACAAAATGAAATGCAGGAACTGGCAATTTGTAAGTGATTGACGGCTTCGGAAATCTGGCGCTTTAGCGTTTCTGGATCTATCAGTTGGGGCGCCGATTTTCCCTTGATTTCAGTTTGGGTGTGTAGGGTATGGCGACTTTTTGGGCTGGCATTTGCAGCGAGAATATCCAGCAAATTTAGAGTGAATTCGCTTTGAAGCAATGCCGAGTTTGGCTGTAGATTTTTAATTGCTTGTTTGAGGGCGCGAATGTCAATTTGCCGCGAGGGTGCGGGCGTTATTTCTGCGAGTTTGTCTGCGATGGGAGAGAGGAAATTGGCGATCGCCCCGGGGTCGAAAGTCAACTGCACATTCAATTGCGAATGGAGATTTTTTTCGCTGTGTTTGTGTCCGTTTGTTGCGAACTCATCTAATAGATTGCCCCGCAGCAGCGCGCTAAAATGCTCTGATACCACTGCTGCAAACCTTTCCGACGAATTTTCCAGATTTTGAGAATCCGCGATCGCATCGTCGGCCAGCCAAATCGCCCCGGGGAGTTCAGCCATTTGCTGTAACAACTGGTAAGCAGCCTCAAAGGTTGCTAGCGGCAAAGTCCGATTTAAGGTTTTTGGTTTCACTCTAGTAATTCTGGATTCTGGATTTTAGATTTTAGATTGGAGTGAACGAGTTCGTGAACGAGTTCGTGCACGAGTTCTTTGAACAGCATTTTAACTGCTTTAGCCGCCACCCGCGATCGCACTAACCGCACCGGCCGACCGCTGGCTTTTTCAGAATCCATAATCTCGCCGAGCCGATCGCCAATATCGTTAGCCATGCGAGCACGTTTCACCTCGACTCGCGTAAAAATCCATTGCCACAAAGCTTTGCGGCACAAATCGGAACCGCCCACAACCTTAGACTTTTGCAAGTCGCCGCTGCTTTCTTGCGACGGCGCGTAGCCAAGGGCTTTACAAAATCGGCGAAGTGACAAATGCCGCTTGGTCGGTTTGCCCGATCGTCGGCCGGTGCGAATTTTGACATCGGGTTTGCCGTCGGCACCGAGGTAATTTTCAAATGGGTAAATCTGGCTGAGCAACAAAGCTTCAACGCGGCGACCAAATCCAAATCGGGCAAACACTTTGCGGTAAGGCAAAAACTGCGGCTCGCCCACAAGTTTGGAAAGCTCAAATTCAAGCACCATTTCCTCCCGCTGCAAGTCACAGATTCTGGCGGCGTGTTTCCTTAGTTCGTCAGTGATGCCCAAACCGATTGACCGCTCCAACAGTAAATCGTACTTTACAGACTGCCGCTCACCACATAGCCAACCCCAAAGCAGCGGCACTTTCTCGCCAGACCGGAGCGATTTTATCAACGCTGCTTCTGGAAACTGCCAAGCTAAATCTTGACGCGCTCTGTTAATGATGGGACTTTGCACCCGATTGAGATGCGCGAGCCGGAGAACTAGCCGGCGAATTTGTACGATTGTGCGATCGCGCGTTTGGACAAATCGCCGGGGGGTGTCGAGGTAGTCCCAGCCATAAATCGCCAGTGCTAGCGCGTCCGCGTCGTCGTCTTTGTCTGGCAGTCCGAGGTGATGCTCTCGGAACGATCGAAGCTCTTTATGACCCACCAGTCGCACTTCTACTCCCGCCCGTGCCAGTTGAGTGCCCCAAAGGATTTGATAGTTAATTCCTGTCGGCTCCATGATGGCGATCGTGTTTTCCCGATCCAATTCCGATCCAATTAGTGCAAGTAATTCATTTATCCCGTGCGCTGTAGCAGCGAATTTGTGGAAATTGTAGCGGTAGTAAAATTCGCGCGGTTCGTCAATTTTTTCTGATATTAAGCAGCACGAAACTGAGGCCTTGCTAATATCCAAGCCAATAATTTGGGTCATTCCATTTTTAAAGGTGAGTTTTCCAAATCTCGCAGCAGCAGCTTATGAATCACCCAAAGGCCACATGAGCCTACTTCACTCTTAAAGCTTCAAAGTGCGCGAGATAAACAACTAATTAGGCAGCGACCGAGCTTGTGAAACCAAAAAAGCCCTTACAGCTTGTTTCAATCTGAAAGCCCTAAATCGCAGCCCTTTTAATCGGCGGATGATTTGGACTCGATCCGCGACTCCCTCTTGGTTCGGGGAGTTTCGGCCACCGAGTCCGAGCGGCGCTCTTCAGGCGGTTGTGGTTATTGAATTTGTGGCCACTAGCGCAATGTAGGCGTATAAGTAGTCAATGTCTTGCGTTAAAATCGCTACAAATTCATCTGTTGAGTAAAGGTTTAAGAGGCAGTTTGCAGCATTGACATACTGATTCAAGCATCGATCGGGAGGCTGCTTTCGCAGCAATCCTCTAGCTTTTGCTTCTTTTATGGTGAGAAAAACTTCTTGTGTTTCTGAATCGCTAAAGTTGTCAAATTGCTCTTTTGCCGATTTGATTAACTCGGTAATGTGTTTGTTTTTGGTTTGTGGCATGGTAAATTAATAGATGCGAAGGGACAGTTAGTCAGCCAAGATAGCTCAGCTCAGATACGGCGGTTAGAGTGTAACTAACCGCTGTTTTTCTAAAGGTCTGCTGTTGGAATTTTGATTTTAAAACCCTGTTGTAAGGGGTTTTTTTGATAGCTTGCCTGGTAAGCTGCGAGGGCTTCGGTGATTTGTTGGTCGCTAATTTTCTCCATCTCAGTATTTACCTGCATTGATATTGCAGCGATAAAATAGTTAGCGTCCTTTTTTGTTACTCTTTCTAGAACGGATAGCACCATTGCATTAAATAATGCGGTGCAAAAAACCATGTTTTGCTGCTCCATTGTTAGGTCAACTAGAGTGGCCGCTGGAGGTTCTGGGCTATCATCGGCAACTATCCGAATCGCTTGGATATTTAGTTCGCAACTATCTAGACAATTGTCTAGCATTTCTGCTAGTTCCTCCAATTCGCGGTAATTGCCTTGACTTTTGAGGATCAAGTCGGCGATGTGCACGTCAAGTCCCACAATTTCGGCTTTGATTTCAGGTCGAACTGGAGGCAAGTCGGAATGCCTGTAAGTGAAGGTATTGTGCATGATGGTTTGTTTTTGAAAACTAGGATGAGTCCGACACTTGGTCGGATCTACCCGGCAAGGTAATAGCTTCTTGTTGACTTTTTAACTTTTTAGCAAACCCTCTTCTAGTGGGGTTGGCTTTGGCGTGAGCTTCAGCCCGATCGCAAATTTCCTCTTTTTCGGCCGTCAATTCCGTCTCTTCCTCCTCTGGCGGTTCCTCCTCTGGTGGTTCGGTGCCGCCGATCAGCGTTTCGAGATACTTAGAAACTGCCATGCCCGCTGCTGCGGCTTTCTGTTGCAGCAGTTTGTAGGCTTTACCGCTGACCCTGACTTGCTTGGCTCTGTCCTCTGGGTTCTCGTCCAGGGCTTCTTGGATTTTGGCGGCGGTGATTAGCGGCGGGGGGAAGCCGTCAATGACTGTCTGCCATTTGTCTTGGAGCTCGGATTCACCGTACTCGTCAACTTTGGCAAATTTGAGTAGTGGCAAAGCTTGGGCTACCGAAGTGGGTAAAACCTTGAATTTGGATTTGATGAGCCGCAGGCAGATTTGAGCGGCTTGGATAATCTTTTTGCAGTAGAAGTGCGATCGCCCTAATGCTCGATTGCAGTATTCGGCAAAGTCCTGGTATTGCCGTTTATACAAACGATAACGCTGTACAGCGTCAAGCATGATTCCTTGCCGCACGTAGTCGAGAAAGCTGCGCTTGATTCTCTGGGTGAGGACGGCAATGTCGTTATGCGGTACTTCGTGGGAAATCTCGGATTCAAAGTCTAGGAGCGGTTGAAATTCTGTCTCTGGGGGTTCCCAGAAAATATCGTTAAAATCGGCGGCAAGTTCCATCAGAAATAAGGGGTAATAGTGTCGTCTTCGCTTACGAGATAAGTGGGCAGTCAGTAATCGTCATCGTCATCGTCTTGATTCCACCAAGTTATGTCCTCGTCATCGTCCGATGTATCGCATTCTCCAAATCCCAATTCGGCGCTATCGTCTGCTACATATCCGGCAAGAGGATCGCTTTCTGTTCCGGCAGCAGGTGAGTGATCGGCTCTAGTTGCGGCGAAATTTTCGACCGTCAGCATGACTGGATCGACTCCGTGAGCCGTGAGAAATTCTGCGAAGTTATTCCAAATTTCCTCTGCTTTAGCTAATTCGGCTTTCTTGGATCGGATGCTGGCAGTAATGGTTTCTAAGAATGCCGTTTCTCTTGCCAATTTGCCTTTAATGTCATGCCATTTGTCGGGCAATTCAAGTTCTTGAGCAACTCGATCGCGAAGAATGTTAAGGCTTTCTGATGCGTCTTCCCAATCTTCTAAGTCCGCCTCTAGCCAGACTTTACAGTTTTCGTAGTTGCCCAAGTTTTTGGTGTATCCAAAACCAATTCGAGTAATTCTCATGATGATTAAAACTAGATTTGACACGGTTGTGAAAGGAGCGATCGCCCTAACGTCTCTCATCAAGACGATCGCATAAACGAGATATGGGAGATAAGTTCTTCATGTTTGAGCTCTATGCAAGCGGTCGCTTAGTGCATCGCATCACCTCCTGGAGGATCTCGCCCGCTCAAAAATATTGCACCACGGGCAAACTTCCTGATACTGTTTGCCCGATCGCCCGCAACGACACCCATCGGCGGAAAACTGGGAGGCTTAGGCTTGGGCAAGCGGGCGAAAATCCCTGTGTCAGGCGGTTCGTCGCTGTCAATTTGTCGGGGGCGATCGTCAAAAACAGGAATCAGGAATTCGCAAGTGCTGGAACTTTTACCGGCGATCGAATGTTCCAGCACTTCGGACGGTTCGAGTAAAGTGTCGGATTCGTACCAATCATCGGGGCACGGTGCCCACTCGCAGAAGGAATCGAGGCCAATTTCTATCAGTTCCAGGTGTTTGGCGTCCCAAAGGGCGATCGCCTCGCGGAACACATCGAGGGATTCAAAATCATCCGGGTCTGGCGGTTCGTCGTCGGCCTCTACTGATTCCAGCAGGTTTAATTGCCCGGTGGCTTCTGCTTTGTAGTTCACGTCGCCGAAGTAGGGCGGGTAGGTAGCCAAAAACCTATTAGAGAGTTTGACACCGGGGGAAGTTTTGGCCGCAAGTTCGATCGCGCTTTGGCTCAGTTTTGGATCAATTTCCAGTCTGTCGCGGCCATTGTCGCCTCGGTTGGGCGGGCGATCGGCTTCGGTGAAATCTAATTTAACTGGCTGATGGGGTAGAATTCCCCCTCGAATTGCTTCACAATTCCCTGCCACCGCCAAAACTCGATCGCCTTTTTCGCTTCCCAGTGCTTCAGCTTCAGCGCCATCGCTATCTCGAACTGATTCGGCGGAATGAGAGCGCCCGTTATGTACATCAGCACTTTGTGTTCTGTCGAGTTGAAGTCTAGTTTCTGCATTTTGGGCAATCGGCTTAGCGGCCGGTTTGGGATAGGTGATGCGGCCAAACTTGGACTCGATCGGCGGCTCCTGGCGTTGAACTTCGATCGAGTCGGCAGATTCCATCGGAGCTTCGTGCATAGTGTTCGGAGCTTCGTGCATAGTGTTCGGAGCTTCGTGCACAACACCGGGGGAAGTTTCCAGCAGTTTCAGCAGCGGGGGCTGAATGCCGACCAACGCATCAATCCAGTTTTGGCGGCACCGTTTGTCGCCCTCCGGGAGCACGTTGAGCTGCCAGCCGATTTTTTTCAATTCCTTGAGGTTTTTCTGTTGAAGCTGTTCCAAGGTGTACATAGGTTTTGGGGAAAGGGCGGGTCTGCACTCCCGCCCGATTCGTTTGGGGTATACAGTGCAATCTTGTCACAAGTGTGACTTTGCTTTATCATAAAGTCACACTTGTAAGTCTGTCAAGGTCACAAGTGTAACTTTGGTAATCTTTAAGGAAGACGTTATGAATCACCAAGAATATGGTCAAAGTCAAGAAGGCGAAACAGTTACAGTACGGGGAATTGAGAACGAACAGGACGTTTACCCTGACGCCGACGGGAGCACGGCTTTTTCGGGAGCTGGCGGAAGGTTTGGGCGTCAGTGGCTCGGACTTGATAGAGAAGCTAGCAAGGAGGGAATTGGAAATTTCAACCCCTTTGGGGGAGTTATTGACCAGCTAATCGACGATGCTAAAAAGCAGTTGGTCAAAAGTCAGGAGTGCATCGTCTGGTATCGTGCGGAGGTTCAAGAGTATCAAGAAAAACTAAATAACCTAATCAAGCTCAAAGAACTGCAAGAGCAGCAGTATCAGGAGATGTTGCGTCAGCAAGATATGCAGCGACAACAGCAACAACCACAGTCATCTAACGATAACGGCGGGGAAACCCCCGCAGAATAACCGCAACAGAAACCAGCATCGCCGTCGGGTGCTGGTTTTGCGTTACTAATTACTAATAACTAACAACTAAAGGGCGATCGCACTTATGAACAAAGGAGAACTGGTGGAACTGATGGCAGGCAAGGCCGACACCACCCAAAAAGCAGCTAATGCCTTACTGGACGCTTTTATCGACTCAATCACCCAAGTCGTCGCCGACGGGAAAAAAGTAACACTGGTAGGTTTTGGTTCATTTGAAGCGAGGGAGCGGAAAGCACGGGACGGCCGCAATCCTAAGACCGGAGAACAGATGAAAATCCCCGCTGCGGTAGTTCCCACATTCTCGGCCGGTAAGCAGTTCAAAGAAGCCGTCAACAAATGAGTGTTACAGATAAATGGGCTTCCATAGAAAGTCATTTATCTGTAGCAGTGCAAACTGGCGACACCTGCCAGGGCTAAACGCTAGGCCCCTATAAATAGTCAAATAACAGGAATGACACTGATACCTGGGGGGCTCCCAGACCGATAGGATTGGCGGCCGTGTCAAAAAGTTACTTCCAAGCCGACGAAAGTGGTGCGACAGCCGGGAGAGACCGGCAAGACACCAAAATATCCCAATTGCAAGGACGTTAAACCCATGAACGAAACTCTCGCCAACCTACTAAAAATGATTGTCGAAATTGTCCAAGGCCACTCCGAGCGGCTGACAGCTTTGGAAGAAGGCGAATCTGACGAGGACAGCAGCGACGCCAACCTGATGCAAGAAGTTAGCGCCCTGCTAGCTCAGTTGCAATCTTCTGTTCCCACCGACCAGATGTAGACAAATTGCCGATCGGTCGATTTGGGCGATCGGCTGTAGACAATTTGTAGACACTTGTAATCATCATGCCCAACTGGTTTCACATCGTTTCGCTAGGCACAACCATGGATTTAAATTTCGTTTGCGCGATTCAATGGAATCGCAAACAGATGAGAGACGGGCGCTGCACCGAGCTTTACCTTGCAACTGGCATCGCTACGGATGAACAGGGAGTCGTTGAGAATGATATTTGGTCAATAAGCGATGATGTCGATCGGCAAAATTTGCTGAAGCACTTATTTCCCGACGATGATTGTCCCATTCGTCTTCAACTTAAAGGTGCTGTAATCGGACAGTAAGACAGTAAGACAAATTGCCGATCGTCGTGAAGAGCGATCGGCTGTAGACAGGTCGTAGACAATCTGTAGACAATCAATTAGAGGAAATTCAATGTTGACGAAAGAGGAAGCGGTATCTCTGTTGGGAGGAACCAGAAAAGAGCTCCCAGACTCTCCCCAGACCCCAGAGGAGATATTGGAGGCAATGAAGATTGCGGCAAGCAATTACTATCGTGAAGCGATCGCCACTAACTGCCACACATTTATTGAATTCACCGGTCTGATTAACGAGTACATCAAAATCTGCGAGAGAAACCTCAAGCAGCGGGAAGTCGATTTCACTAAAACCAGCGTTCACTGTCCCGGTGAACCGGAACTCCAGATAGAGGAATGGGAATTGCAGTACATCAACGACAAGCTCCGCTGCATATTTCCAAACTTGCAACTTGTGGAAGTAGAAGAAACCGATGATTAGCGCCCCTGCTCAACTTTCACTTTTCGACACCGCGACCGCCGAAGTAGGAAGCCTTTACAAAGCCGGTGACCACGTGATGCTGCGAAGGAAGCCGACGATTGCGGCATGGGTGAAGCGCGGCGAAGTTTACAAAGTGAGTAAGGTTCACCCGATCGACGGCTCGCTGCAATTTTGGAACCCACACATCAGCGGATGGGATTTTCTCTATCCCGATGAAGTGAAGCTCGCACCCGCGCCGCCAGAAATTGATTCTGTATCACCAGCCTCTACACTTGCTACAGAATACACTGTAGAGGTTGCTGATACAGAATACACTGTAGAGGTTGCTGATAATGATTCTGTATCAAAAGCGATTTCGACTTACCGACCTTGTGGCACGGCCCGCAGCGGTGAATACTACCGATTTTCCTACCGTGATGGTTCTCGGATGCGGCACATCCATATTCGGGGTGGTAACACCGATTCCCCCATAGCTCAGGCGAAGGTGCAAGAAGTGCGATCACTCCTAGCGGCCGGAATTCCCCCGGTGCAAATTGCCGCTACTCTTCGGAACTCTGGCGGCAAAGCTCAGACACCTTCGTGCGACTAACTCCAGAAGCCTCTGCAATCTGCGAGTAACTTTTACCTTGCGACCGCAACTGATGCACAAAGGTGATCGCACTTTCCGACACTCGCGGGCGGCCAAATTTCCGTCCCTTCGCTCGCGCCGCTGCAATGCCACTTTTTACCCGCTCGCGAATCAAATCACGCTCGAATTCAGCAATTGCCGAAATAATCGAAGCCATCAACTTACCGTGCGAGGTGCTCAAGTCCAAACCGATGCCTGAGAGGGTGACAAGAGATGTCCCCCAATCGTTCAAATCTCGCAAAGTGCTCAGAAGGTCGATCGTGCTCCGGCTCCATCGGCTAGCCTCAGTAACCAACACCGCTGAGATTTTTCGGGATTGAGCCGCCGCTAAAACTTTTTTCCGCTCCGGCCGGTTGTCCTTCGCACCGCTGGCAGTCTCCCGCAGAACTTCGATCACCTCGTACCCGGCGCGATCGGCAAACTCCCTCAAATCCCGTTCTTGCCGATCACAATCTTGGTCGCCCGTGCTGACTCTGCAATAAATAATTGCCCGTATCAAATAACCCTCCCGCTCAGAGTTGCTAAAACCCTGATTAAATCGAGGTTGATTTCAAATAATTTGCCGTATCAATTAAGAAGTGATTTCCGGTACGTCGCCACTGGAAAACAATTTCACAATTTCATCCAACAGTTGTCCCATTGTTACCTTGCGACGGATTGATTCATGTCTTAGATAACTCTTAGTAGTCTCACTAACTTCAGTCTGCAACTTAGCGCTGCTAATAGTAACACCAGCATTAATATCAATCACATTATCGTCAATCATTAACTTTCCCAGTAAGCCTGCTTTTATTCTAGCTTATTCCTTTAGGTATAGTAGCAATAAGTATTCTTACGCTAGTGCTATTTTCTGGCCGTAGCTCGGCAAGTGCAGCGTCGCGTAAGCATAGAAAACTGTGCCTTCTGGGCGGTATCGCTTATGCTTACGCTTTTTCCCAAGGATTTCTTCCTCTTTCACGGTGGGGATTGTAGGCTTTGGAGTACCAATGAGTTTATTGAGTTTCAAATATTCAGTTCTGATTTCGTGTCCTTGAATTTTTAACACTTCCTTAACAATCCGCGTTCCTTCAGCCTCTGATTTACAATGAATTTGCAAGCTGTAACCCCGTTGCCAATCGTGATATACAATCATTTCTTTGCCACGTTCCCATTTAAAACCTTCGTTAAAAACAGTCTTGATTTTGGCTGAAAGAGCTTTAATGTCTGACTCTTTAATCAATTGGCTGCTGCCTTTGCTTGCTAAATGAGAAGAGTCTACAAGGTTCATCAAGTCAAAACTAATCTCACCTTTCAAAGGACTGTAGCCCGGAGTCGCATCCGCGCGTTTTTCAAAGAACCAAAGCTTGACTTCTGGATGTCCTGCACGTTCTATACCTTGTTTGCCGTTCTCGTCGGCTCCTGCAAGTTTCAATTTCCCGAGTTCGTACCGGAGCAAATCCCGAATTGCATCTAATAGGGAAGCTTGTAATGCGATCGCAAATTCATTCCCGCTGATTGTCAGCGTCAGAGTGTCGAGGGCGGTTTTACCCGTCCCCTTCTTCGTTTGCGCCGCTTTCTCAGCAGCGGCCTTGAGCTCCGCCTCGCTTGGCTCAACGAACTCCAAGTCGTAAACAGAAAAATAGGTATAGTCTGAGATTTTTTCTTGCGACTGGCCGGAAATGCGAGTCGGCTCGTTAACCCGTTTAAGTCGGTTTCTGACTTTTTTCTCGGCGCTCATTATCGGTACTCAAACACTAAAAATTCCTTGAATCCCTCGCCAAATCCTTCCAGCGCACCTTCTAAAAAGTTGCCAAGCGCGGCGTTCTCTTTTTCGATCGCCTCTACAACTTCATTGACTTGCTGGCTGACAATCCAAGGTTTGCCACCTTCCTCTCCCCAAGAAGCAATCATCTTATCCACCCAAGGGATGTCAGACTTCACATTTTGCTTCGCCCAGCGCCGAAAATTCATGTATCCCTGAGCAAATAACGCCTTGCCCGCAAACCGGTAAAACGCCCAGCCCAGCGATGACAATTCCTCTAAAATTTCCTCTGCAATCTCGTTATCACCGTTATCATCCAGAGCCAAAAACATCGTCGCCGTTGCCTTGATGTTGATTTTTAACTTTGGTGTTTCCTTGCGGTTAACTATGAATCCCGCGAGCGATCGGCCTAACGCTTCCCCTGCGACATTAGCCAGCCCGCCAAACGCCGCGTTAATCTCTGCAAGAATTGCCGCATCCGATTTATTAAAATCAAAATTCCAAACCTGCGTACCAAAACTTACCGCCGCGCCCAATACGGTACTACCGACCGCCGCGAGTGTAGCGCCACCGACTCCAATCGCTCCGGCAAGCGCGCCAATTCCTGCCACCACTCCCCCAACAACTACGCCGCCGATGAGCACAACAGCACCCATTCCAGCGGCAACGGCGATCGGGTCTTCTTTAAGCCAACTCTTGAATAAATTCCAATCCCCGCGCAAAATAGCGGCCCCCAGTTCCTTCGCACCGGCGAGCATATTCTTGGCAAGATTTTTAAGGTTAATTAAGCCTTTATTGAGCCAAGCTTGCATTGTCGAGCCGATGTCCGCAAAAAAACCACCAAGTGGCAGCCCAAGCTTGACAGCTAAACTGGTGTTATTTAAAGTGATTCCCGCTTCTTCCTGTTTCTTAGTTGCCATAATTACACCAATTTTTTGAGAGTTAAATTAGTCGAGACTTTTTTAAGCTTGCGCTTACTAGGGATAGGGTCTTTGGTGCTATTGCGACTTTGTTCGTATTCGGTGTTGTACTCCTTCTCGAACTTCTTGAAATTGCCCACGCCGACCGCGCGGTTAATGTTTTCGCGTTCGAGCGCCCGCTCAACCCGCATATTCTCGACAGCTTCAATTACTTTTGCTTTTATGGCTGCTTTGATAAGCGCCTTGTTAGGTTTTGCTAAATTGATTGCCATACTACTTATTTTTTAAGTCGTTTATGAGTTCAAACAGCGTAGGTGATTTTGGGTGTATTTCCTCCTTAGTAATGGGATTTTTGCGAGTGCGTAACAGTCCGGCGAGTAACTTTTCGGTACTGATATCGCTATTTAAATCTAATTGTTGATTAGATTTTTTAGGGTCAAAACCTTTAGTGTTTTCCCCTTCTACGACAAGGTTGTAAGATGTCTCGACTTCTCCCTTGCTGCGTTTAGTGGTGACTCCAATACAGTCAATAATGCAATCGACTTTATGAGACAAATCGGCAACAGCTACTAATAACTGAGTAACAGTTACGCCCGTGCGGATGTCCATATTTGTGCCGATGTTGCCATCATCGACAATTTCATAAAGCATCTTTGTTACGGCTTCCGCCCACCCAGTTGCCGAAAGGTATCGCTCGTTAATTTTTTGGTCGCCCTCTTTCACCGCGTCCGCATCCTGAATATCAATTTGCGGGCTAACAATCGTATTGTGGGCGATTGCTTGGAACATCTTTTGAAAGAGGTGATAATAATTTTCTGCCTCTGTTGTTTTTCCCGGTTCGCAACCGGGCGCTAATAAATAAGTAGGAATGGGAAATTTCTTTTCCTTGAAAAAATCAACGTGCAGAACGTCTTTTAAATCTTCGAGTGAATCAAGAATGTCTTCGCAGCAATCGTTCATGTGTGGGGGTACTCCAGGTTTTAAAAATGGTGATTTTTTGAGTTGCTTGCCAACAGGAATAACTTGATTGATTATGTTCTTATTCGGTCTATGCTGGCCATTAAAAGGCTTATTACTCTCTGTTACCCATTTTGCAATTGCTCGCATAGACCCAAAACATACCCAGCCATTGGCTAGACCTCCCGACCCAGGAGGGTAAGGGCCGGTCTGATATTGAGAGGTAAAAGTTCCATAACCAAAAGAAATTTGGCGAAAAGATGTGTTATCGCTTTGAATTATAGAAGTATAGCCAGGAACAGTAGAGTAATAACTAAAACCAGAAGTAGACTCAACAAAAACATCGTCGATCAGTCTGCTCCTAACTACATCTGCTTGAATATTCAGTATTACTGGAATTGTCCATGATTGATAATATTGGGGCGCTATTACTACTTCAGGAATTTGAGTACATTTAACTTCTGCAATCCCTTTATAATCAAAAGTCTCTTTAGATCCGTTAAAAACGCTCTGATAAACTTGGCCAACTAACACATAACCTAATCCAGTATCAGTTATTGTTAAAGGATCGATTCCTATTCTTGGATTGGGACTAGCAGGTAATTCTGATTCTGGCTCTGGTTCTGGTTCTAGTTCACAACCAGGGTCAGGGTAAGTATGGGAAGCAACCACAATCCCCATAATTATTTTTGTTTCTGTGACAACGCAATCTCTCGCCTCTACAATTACTTCAAATCCCCCTACGTTGTAGTGAATTTTTCCGCCTTCGCGACCCCAAGTAATTGATTGACCAGCAATGCTTACCGTAATAGCACCGCCGTAGTCATTTGTTATTCCCAATCCTCCCACTTTAAAATCGATTCCTAAATCCCAAATTCCTTCGCTGTCGATCGAACCGCTAGTTTTGTTTTTTCCACCAATATTGCCTTCGGCTGATATAGTGCCTTCAGCCGATACAGTCGCTTGCGATATTCCGTCGCGAATTCTGCTCATATTGCTAAATGCGTTTGAGCGCAAATTCAATAAAACCCAATCCATTAATCGCAAGGTTAAAACTCGATTTAATTTCTAAACCCCTGTTTAAATATCCTATTAGCGTGCGAAAAGTAAAAGTATTAGTATCGCTACCGTTGTGATCTTGAAGCGTCATGATTGTTTCGGCTACAGATGTATTGTTCGATTTCCAGGCAATACCCCCCAACAAAAAACAACTACCGCCCATTTGCCAATGACTGTAAGAGTTGGCTCCGTCATTGTATTGATAATTAGCGGTCAACAAATAAGGGCGTATTTCTTCCAATGCGTAGGGAATAGTTAATCCCGGCACTGTATACCAATTATTTGCAGTCCAGGTAACGCCAGTTGTTAACTTCAAAATTATGTCTCTTTCTAAGTAAGGCGTTTTTATAGCACTAGCAAAAGTTTTGATGCCGTTGATAGTTTCGTCACCTGTTTTGCTTACTTTTGTAGCTAATGCGTTAGTTACAGTCGCGCCAAAATTTGCGTCATTATTTAAAGCTGACGCTAGCTCTATTAAGGTGTTAAGCGCCCCTGGCGCTCCCCCAACCAAATCAATAATTGCCTGGTCAATCATTGCCGGCGTTGCAAATTTTGTTTGGAGAACAGTCTCGACAATTCCGCTAGTGCTGTTTCTCCCCAGCAATACGTTTGCAGGTAAATTAACCAGCCGCCCTTCTAGCGCTAATTCCAGTGCTGCCATCCGAGCTAATAATTGTTCGGTCAGGTCATTTTTTTTTGAGTCGAACTGGCTAACCTCGACCCGCAGCGCTCCTTTAATCGAAAGGCGATCGCCCGCAGCCGGCAATGTCGTCTTAAAAACGGGGTCATCAATAAATTGAATGCCGATTTGGGTTCCTTTTCCCAAAATGTCGAGGGTTCCTTGGCTGAGATAAGGAATTAGATCGAGCGTGTTTGCACGGTTCCCGTAATTCTGGATAACTTCGGTATTTTTCCACTGCCACGGGTCGGCGGCAGAATTTCGCACAAACAGCATTAACTGGCACTTTGGGTACTGACCGTTAAGCGCCGAGATTTCCGATACTTTGTCGGCAAGCGTGGAATTTCGTTTGAGAGCCGGTGCCGGTGTCTGAATGCCCAAGCTCGGTAAATGGTAAGTAGCTACTAATTGTTCTAGATAAATTGCAGCACCGCAGTTTTCCCAAGATAAGTGTGCTGTTTCGGCGGCAGGTAATCCGAGTGTCGCGATATAACCCGCAATCGCCGCTTTGATAGGTGCAACAAGGGTATTCGTATCAAAAATTGTTTGGATACTGCTGTTGGCTTTAAGTGGCTCAAACAGAAACGGAAAAGTATATTCGGGCATTTTTTAAGTCAACAAATATTCTTTAGGCGTGATTGTAATACCCGTATCTGTAACTTCGCGGGTAAAAGGCAGTGTGAAACTGCCGCTAACAGTTCCGTTAGTTGCGTTAACGCTGGCGCTGATATTTTTAGTTTTGTTAGGGTTTTTAGAATCGTCGTTTTGAGTCGCCAGAATGAAGCTCAAAACCTCTAAAAAGTAATCTAAAGAATTAGCTGCGGTAAACTTGCCGCCCGTGCCAGGGGTGAAAGTTCCGGTTAAAAAGCTTTCGGTTTTGCCAACAAAATTCAATCCCGTTCCTGTAAATTTCACGGGCGCGGTAAAGTCGCCAGTAAATAGCAGCGCGTCACTGTCATAATTACCAGAAACAAAACTATTAACGTTGTTGCCTGCTGCTTCTAATCCTTGGAAATACTCTATCAATTGAAAGAATTGTGTTTCGGCAGTAGTGCCTTTAATTGTTCCATTTACGCCAGCAATAGTAATAGTCATAATAGCCTGTAAGCCTTACTCTGAGCTGTTTTCAGTATAGCGCAAAATTTTTACAGGGTTATAGGGTTGAATTTTTAATATAAGAAAAAAAGAGTAGTCAAACCCGCGCAGAAAGGTCAAATTAGAAACATCCCATTACAAGAATTTTTTATGGCTCGATACGCAGATATTAATAGAGCAGAAGAGTTGATGGCCGCTAAAACTAAATTAGAAGCTTGGCGGCGACTGGATGCAGCCGCAAAACGAGCGGCATATCAAGCTGCTCGGCTCGGTCTCAAGATTAACGTTGGTTCGAGCTTGGGATGGATCAAACCTTTTGGCGAGACAAACAACTTTTACTGGGAAACTAAAATTCTTGCCGTTCCAACTGCTGCGCCCAAACCTGAAAAAGAAGAAAATAACAACAGCTTAATTACTAATGTCCGTACTGCTGTTATTGGTGCTGGAGCTGCTGCAGACACAAAACCGACAACTGCTAACGTGTCAATTAAAAGAGCGAGGAAAATTGAACTTGCTCGCGTCCTGTGCACTGTTGCCAAAGCTCAAACCAAAGATGCTATTAGTCGAACCACTGGCAAGCCTTACACGCTGGTTGAGACTGATACTGTTAGCTGCGCTTTCGGTCAAACCGAAGGGGCCGACAATGAAAAAGCCGTCCAAGACGGTATTCGCGCAGCGTTAAAACTTACTCAATCAACAGCCCGCATCTCGTTTAAACCTCAAGGGTACGTAGGTTAATTAATAATGCCGAATCTTGACTCTAAAACTTTATGGCTTCCTGGTATGGACGAATCAATGATATTCCTGCCAGAAGAAATAGAAGATTTGCTTTGTATCCTGCCTACCAGTGACGCAACTGAAAACGAGCAAGATGCGGCATTATTAGTTAACAAATCTTCTTGCGAGCTGTTAACAAATCAAATAGAAGTCGATACTTACATGGACGTCTTGGACTCTGTAGGTATTGACCCAAGATTCCATATGCGGCGCGCTTTATGGGTTGTCGCTAATTTAGATTTATGAGCTTATTAGTTGAACTAGATAATGCTCAAAATTGGATACAAAGCGATTCGCAAGCTTTTAGCGGCAACCCTATACCTGATTACGTACCGCCCTATCAATTTGAAAAACACATTCTAGCAATATATGTGACAAATCCAGAACCCGATCAGAATTGGAAGTTTGGTGGATTTCTTAATCAAAAAATTAGGCTTGGTGTCGGGCCTTCCCAAGGAGCGGAATCAGTTAGTGGTCGAAAGTTGTGGTTAAACAGAACGCAACTGTTTATTTTTCCCAAGCTGACCACAACTTACACACTAAAATTTTCATTCCCTTACTGGTTCAATCAAGCAAGCCTTACCATTTGGGAATATTGGGGCCCCGAGGCGGACACCATAACAAACGCTATAGGGTCAGTGCATAGTAGCGTTTTACGCAGTGAAAACAAAATCAACTTATTGCTAGATCAACATTCTTTGTGAAAAACCTTACTGATATCGCTTCGTTAGTTGGAACATTCTTAACGTCGCTGATTAGTTTAATTGTTTTGTGGAATGTTACGCGCGGCATTCTGACTCTTTTAGCTAATATTCAACGTAAACTCACTGTACTTCGGAGTTTGTACATAAGTCAAAGAGCGGAAGTTCGTGATATACAGAATTATCTTAAAATCCATCACGGATATCATGTGCGCGGAGGAATACATGAAATTCAAGATGATTTATTAAACGAGTACAACAATGAAAACACGGGATTCTAAGTGGACAAATACTCGTATCGTTTCACTATTGCTAGTTTAAATGTTTCCGTAATAATGTTGGTGGCTGCGGGGACAGTTTTAGTTTTTCAAAAAGAGAATGCTACGGCCTTAATTCCTTTCTTAGCGCCAATTTTAACTTTATTGGGCGGTTTGCTAGTTTCTCCCCCTAAAACGCAACATGACCATAGACAAAGCTAAACAACTTTTAGAAGCTGTTAATCCTAGCAAGTGTCAATTGCTAGATTGCTTAGAAGATTTGGCTAAAGAGTATGGATACATTCAGGGTATGACTATTTGTAATTTGCGAGATTTAGTATCAGGTCGCAAAACACTTGCAGAAATTCAAAATCTAATCGAACAAATTAAGCAAAAAATAAAATGCACAAATTAATTTTTACGATGCAGTTAGCTCAGTCTGTAGAGTTGATTTACGGAAATTTGCAACTATACTATCCCGACGGAAAGGCGATCGACTATCTTGCAACTTCTGGCTGTGCTGACTACCAGCGACCGGGCGATGAATGGGTAAGGGGGAAAGGCCCGATTCCCGCTGGTCAATATGAAATCCCTACTGAAGGGTATTGGCTAGACACGCGGGGAGTCGAGGGACTATTTTTTCACATCACGCCTGACCCAGTAGTGTCTAGTTACGGGATGCGGGCGGAGTTAGGCGTGCACTTTGACGCAAACGTACCCGGTACGGCTGGCTGCATTGGTATTGTCAGGGAATTCGGGTGGCGGCGGTTTTGCGATCGGCTCGCGTCGATCGCAGAATTGGGCGTGAAGTCTTTGCCGTTGACGGTGAAATATTAGCTTTAAAACACTACATCTAGTGTTGCAATGAAGCTGCATTAACACTAGATATAGCGTTATCAATCCCTGATAGGGTTTTGGGTGGTAGTACCAGCGTGTAAGACTGCCCTTTTTTCAATCCCTGACAGGGAGACGCTGGGAGGCTGGCATCCCCTGGCCTGTGCAGCGCAGTTATTGCCAGCCATCAAAATACTAACATCAGTGTGTGGGGATTCAATCTAGATATTTTCCCGGTTGTTTTAAAGAACCAAATATGAATGCCCCAGTTTTGGGGACGGAACCCGGGGCGCAGCAGGCTTGCAGGCTCCAACAGACTTGAGATGAAAGTAGTCAGAAGGCAGGCTGTCGTCAGGCCCTGGAGCCAGAGAGCTTATTTCTCCCTATAATTGTTATTACTTTAAACAATCTTATTCCAGTATAATATTAATATATAATTTGTTAACTTCTACTTAACACTATCCGGGTAAATGAGCAATCCAACTCAACTCACCCCCGATTTCACGATCGGACATCTGCCGTGTCACGACTTCCAAGTGAGCGCTGCAACTCCAGGACAGGTAGTGGCTGAAAGATTTGAGCAAGAACCCGACCTGCCGGGAGTCATTATTACTCATGAATCACAGATATTGGGCATGATTTCTCGCGTCAAATTTCGAGAGCAAATGAGTTTTCCCGATCGCGTAGAACTTTATGGGTCACACCCGATTCGAGCCTTGTTAGATTTTATTAGAATTCCGCCTTTGCTACTTTCGGAAAACTGGAAAGTTGATGATGCCGTGCAAGCGTCTTTCAACAGGCACAAAAACTTGATTTATGAACCGATTATTGTGGTAAGGGAAGACCAGAGCCACCGCCTTTTAGACGTTCATACTCTGGTGATTGCCCAGTCACAACTTTTAGCGCAAGCTAACAAACTTATTCAAAAATACCGAGTAGAAAGACACAAGTATTTGGCACTCCTTCAACAAGAACAGGCTAAAGTTCACGAATGTAATGAGCTTTTAAAAATCCAACAACGTCAAACAGAAAAGTTGCAAAGCAATCCCAGTTCCCAGCAATTGGCACTGGTCAAACAAGCTGAAGAAATTGCTCAAATGAATCAGCGATTTGTGAGGATTGCGAAACTGATTTCTTCCGAAGGTCGCCAAGCATTTCAAGCTACTTTTCAAGGTGCTAATGCTATTTGCAACAATACAGATAAAATTTTGGGCGTGGGCAAAGCAATAGCTAATGATTTAGAAACGGTTAACCGCACTTCCCGAACCATCCGGGAGGCGATCGAACAAGTCAGGCATTTAGCAGTACAGGTGGCTGTAGTTACCAATCAAATGGGAAGTCAGCCCAGCGGTCTGAGCAAAGTGAGTCTAGAAATTGGCAGACTGGCAAGTAAAACGTTTGAATTGGGGACTCAAATGGAGCAAATTGCCAGTCGGTTTAAACTTCGAGTTCACGAACTCACGGAGGCAGCAAGAGCGGGTGCTAATGTGGCTAAATCCGTGACGATCAAGATCGATCGCGCAGAAATGGCTTTGTTAGAGTTGGAAGAATTAATAGCAGAAAAAAATTTCAATTCATTGACCGCTATCCAAGAACCTTTGGGAGTCATAAAAAGTGTTGCCGCTGATTCCTTAGTGCGAGAGATAGAACACGCCGAAGTAGCAGTTTCGGAGTTGGAAGACTTAGTTAAACATCAAGATTCCTCGCAATATCTGATTCAAAAGATTCAGCAGGCGCTGAAGTCCAAAAAGCCATAAAATATTAGCCCGAATCTAATGAAATATTACGAGAGGAAAAGAAATAAAATCAAAATAATAATTTACAATTATTCTATTTCTAGAATAATATTTGTTATACTGAAGGTGGGGAATTTTTAAATTCAGTTGTAAAAAGGCTATTTAATTAGCCCCAAAAATCGATAAAAAGTTCCAAGAAGAGTTGGAAGGACAGGTGATGTTTATGAAAATCCTGCTGGTAGAAGATGACACAGTTACAGTCAGTTTACTAACTCAAGCGCTGAACTCTCACAATTACAATGTGAATGCGGCAGCAGACGGTGAAACAGCCTTGCAGTTGGTGCAGGCATACGATTACGACCTGATTGTTTTGGATGTGCTGATTCCTAAACTCGACGGCATTAGTTTGTGTCGAAAATTGCGATCGTCCGGCTGCCAAATGCCGATTTTACTGCTGACAGCGCTAGATAGCAGCAACGATCGAGTTCAAGGTTTAGAGGCGGGTGCAGACGATTATGTGGTCAAACCCTTTAATCTCGAAGAATTAATCGCTCGGATTCGGGCTTTGCTGCGCCGGGGCAAGGCAACTTTGTCGAGTACAAATTTGACCTGGGAAAAACTGCAAGTCAACCCGGACACTACGGAAGTAAGTTATGCCGAACAAGTGCTGCACTTGACTCCCAAAGAGTACAATTTGCTGGAACTTTTCCTGAGAAATCCCCGGCGTATTTTCAGCCGCAGCGCCATCCTCGATCGCATTTGGTCTGCCGGCGAATTTCCTCAAGAAGAAGCCGTTACCGCTCACATCAAGGGGCTGCGGCACAAGCTGAAAGCAGCCGGGATGACTGTAGATTTAGTGGAAACCGTGTACGGATTGGGCTATCGGCTCAAAAGTCTGCCGGAGGAGATTGAGACCCAACAAGTTGGGCAGGAAAGGGCAGAAACTGCTAAAACTCAAGAGACTTTATCTACTGCATCCAGCGGGTCGAGCCAGGAATTAAACAATGACGACCGCCGCCTCAAAGTCCTGAATATGGTTGCCAAAATGCGGGAAAATTTAAAAGCCAATTTTAGAGAAAAGGTGGCGATATTCGAGGGCGCGATCGCTCAACTGAAAAGCGGAACCTTGGAGGACGAACTGCGGCGGGAAGCTCAGGATCAAGCTCACAAATTAGTCGGTTCTTTGGGAACTTTAGGGCTGCCGAAAGGTTCGGAAGTTGCGCGAAAGATCGAACATTTGTTCAAGGCTGAAAACATCTTGAAACCGAGGACTGCTCAGAAGATTGAGGAATTTCTGCATTTGCTCAAACAAATCTTCGATCGCCCGCCGCCCGAACCTGAAAGCGATTTGGTTGCTCAGCTTTCCCAACAGCGCCACATCCTGATCGTTGATGATGATACTTTTGGGAGCGCTCGACTGAAAATAGCAGCATCCGGTTCTGGCTTCCACATAGAAGTCGCCAACTCTCCGCAAGCGGCAAGAAGTGCGATTTATCAACAGCCTCCCGATGCGATTTTGCTGGATTTGACCTTTTCCAGAACTCAGGAAAACGGACTTACTCTGCTAGCCGAACTCCGCAGTGAAAAACCAGACATTCCGGTGATGGTTTTTAGCGCGAACAATCAATTGAGCGATCGAATAGAAGTTGCTCGTTTGGGAGCTTCCGGCTTTTTACACAAATCGATACCCCCAGCAGATATACTCAAAGCAGTCGGCCAAGTTCTAGACCAGACAGGCCCTGCTGCTGAAGCTAAAGTTATGGTGGTAGACGATGACGTGCATCTATTGGCTGCACTGAAAATGATTCTACAACCTTGGGGTTTTCAAGTAACAACATTGGACGATCCCGAAAAGTTCTGGGAGGTACTCGAAACGACTTGTCCGGATTTGCTAATTTTAGATGTGGAGATGCCCGGTTACAGCGGTATCGAGCTGTGTTTGGCAGTTCGCAACGATTTGCGCTGGAGCAAGCTCCCCGTGCTATTTTTGACAGCTCATTCCGAGTCGGAAACCGTGCGCCAAATGTTTGTCGCAGGTGCTGACGACTACGTGAATAAGCCGATCGTGAAACCGGAATTAATTGCTCGCCTCCTGAATCGTTTGGAGCGGACTCAACTCAGAAATAGACTGGCTCAGGCACAGCGCTAATCCGATTTGAGATTTGAGATTTGAGATAAAAGAATTGGGAATGAATGATGATAGTTATGGTTTCGACTTTACCTACAGTTGCAATCTTTTTAACTGGTATAACTAGGAGGAAATATGTAGTGCGCGTCCGAAACGACTCAGAAAGCCTTAGCCAAGACTTGGGATTGTTTGGTTGTGCGACTCCGACGCTGTGGCGTTGATTGATGTTTGCCCGATCGTCAAGAACACAGGCTAATTTATAGAAGTATTAATCACATAAAATCAATGGTATTGCCCTCAGACACAGCCACTCTCAATAACAGCGACTGCGAACTAATTTACGCCCCCGGTTCGATTCAACCTCACGGCATCCTTTTGGTGCTGGAATCTCCTGTGTTGAAAATTTTGCAAGTTAGCAACAATACTTTTGAGGCTCTCGGCATTTACCCCGAAGAACTTTTGGGCAAATTTTTACAGGAATTTGTGGAGACTGAGGAAATTGAGGCTATTGAAAAAGCTTTATTTGAAAAAGACCAACAACGTAACGCTATCAGATTATCATTCAAACGTCAAAACCGCCAGTCTTTTTTTGAGGGGACGCTGCATCAATCTAGTTCAGCATTAATTGTTGAACTAGAGTCGGTTGTTTCCCCGAAAAAGAGCGATTCTTTCAATTGTTATAATTTAGTCCAAGAGCCGATCGACAAAATCCACAAAACACCAAACCTGCAAGTGCTGTGTCAGACAGCAGTTGCAGAAGTGCGGAGGATGATCGGTTTCGATCGAGCGATCGTCTATAAATTTGATGCCACCGGTGCGGGGGAAGTTGTCGCCGAAGACAAAGTAGAAAGTTTGGCTCCTTTATTCGGACTGCACTATCCGGCTACCGATATTCCCCCCCTGGCAAGAAACCTGTTCAACATGAATTTAATTCGGTTTATTCCCGATATTAACGGTCAGCCTGTAGAACTAATTCCTCACTGCAATCCGTTGACCGGTCGCCCCCTGGATATGGCCTGTTCTTTGTTGAGAACAGTTTCCCCTTGCCACGTTCAATATCTCAAAAATATGAACGTTGCCGCTAGCATGACCCTGACATTAATCAAAGATAAAAAAGTCTGGGGATTGCTCGCCTGTCACCATCCAACACGAAAGTATGTAAACTACGAAACAAGAACGGCTTGCGAAATGCTAGCAAAGTTTGTGAATCTAGAACTCAGCTACAAACAAGATAGCGAAGACTGGAAATATGCAATTTATTTAAAAGAAATTAGCCATAAATTTGTCACCAAAATTTCTCAATCACACAGCTTTGTCGAAGGTTTACTTAAATCCCAAGATGAATTGCTGGCATTAGTGGGCGCTACAGGTGGAGTTGTGTGTGCCAATGAAAATTTAACAACCATCGGCAAAACGCCGGAATTGGGAGATATCAAACAGTTAATTGCTTGGATAAAAACTCAAACAAATAATGATATCTTTCATACAGATTGTCTCTCTAAACTGTATCGACCATCCGATAAGTTTAAAGAAGTTGCTAGCGGTTTGCTGGTGCTTGCCATGTCCGAGATGCAAAATTATTACATTTTGTGGTTCCGTCCCGAAGCAATTCAAACTGTCAACTGGGCTGGTCAACCAGACGGGCCAATTGAATTTAAACCGGATGACAGCCGGCCGAGGTCTCCTCGCACTTCCTTTGAGTTGTGGCAAGAAACTGTGAGATCAAAATCTTTGCCTTGGCAGCGGTGCGAAATCGAAATAGCCCGAGAACTTCGAGTGGCGATTACTAGCATGGAGTTGCGAAAAACCAATCAGCAGCTTAGCTTAGCTTTGTCGGCTACCAAAATCGGATTTTGGGACTGGGACTTGCAGAAAAATCGCATTGTTTGGTCGAGGGAACACGAAGAGTTGTATGGGTTGGCACCGGGAACTTTTGGCGGAACTTATCAAAATTTTGCAGCTTGCGTTCACCCAGAAGATTTAAATAATATTCAGAATGTTATAAATCAGGCGATCGCCCAGCGAGGAGATTTCTGTAACGAAAACCGCGTGGTTTGGCCCGACGGCAGCATTCACTGGATTGAGGGGAAAGGTAAGTTTTTTTACAACGAAGCAGGCGATGCAGTGCGGATGGTGGGGACAGTTACAGAAATTACCGATCGCAAAGCTAGAGAATTACAGTTGCGCCTGTTGGAATCAGCAGTCACCACCACTAACGACGCCGTGTTAATTACGGAAGCTGAACCGATTCACGAACCGGGCCCGCGAATTCTTTATGTCAACCCAGCTTTCACGCGGATGACTGGCTATACGCTAGAAGAAGTTTTGGGCAAAACCCCGCGCATCTTGCAAGGAGAAAAAACAGACGGCGCCAGTCTCGATCGAATTCGGACAGCTTTGGAAACCTGGCAGTCGGTGCGGGTTGACTTGATCAATTACCGCAAAGACGGGACGGAATTTTGGGTAGAAATGAGCATTGTGCCCATAGCAGACGAAAATGGTGAGTTTACCCACTGGGTATCAGTGCACCGCGATATTAGCGATCGCAAACTTGCTGAAGCCGCCCTCCAACAGCTCAACGAACGGTTAGAAATGCGAGTTTTGCAGCGAACCAGAGAACTAGAAAGTTCTCAAGCAGAACTCCGGGAAAGTGAAGCTTTATTTCGCTCTCTGAGCGAGAGTTCCCCCGTGGGCATTTTCAAAATCGATACTGAAGGGAAATGTACCTATACAAATCCCCGCTGTCAAGCAATTGGCGGCTTCACGCCCGCAGCAGCTTTAGGAGACGGCTGGATGCAGTTTGTTCACCGCGAAGACATCCAACTAATTCTGTCAAAGTGGTCGAAATCGCGATCGCTAGATGGGGAATTTTCCTGCAAATTCCGCCACATCCAGCGAGACGGAACCATCCGGTTTTGTCGGCTTAAAACAGCTCCGATTTTTTCCGACAGATCTCAACTAATTGGTCACGTAGGCACAGTCACAGATATCACAGAAAGTCTGGCAATTGAAAAAATGAAAAATGAGTTTATTTCGATTGTCAGCCACGAACTGAGAACTCCGCTTGCCTCCATTCGCGGTTCTTTAGGTTTGCTGGCGGCTGGGGTACTGAAAAATAAACCGGAAACTGCCAAACAGATGTTAGAAATCGCTTCGAGCGATACCGAACGGTTAGTGCGTTTGGTCAACGATATTCTAGACTTAGAGCGGCTCGATTCGAGCCAAGTTATCCTCGTGAAGCAGTGGTGCGATGCCCAGGTTTTGATGCGGAAGTCTGCGGAAGCTGTGCTGTCTGTGGCTGCTGAAAATAACATTAATTTGTCGATTTTGCCCGAAACAGCCCAAATTTGGGCTGACCCCGACAGAATCGTTCAACTGCTGGTAAATTTGTTGAGCAATGCGATTAAATTCTCCGCTCCAGGGAGTACAGTAACTGTCAGGGTTGAAGATTTGGGCGATTCCCTACAGGATAGCTACGCTTCACGGGTTTTATTTGAAGTTAAAGATCGAGGGCGGGGGATTCCTGCAGATAAACTAGAAACTATCTTTGGACGGTTTCAACAAGTCGATGCTTCTGACTCCCGCCAAAAAGGAGGTACGGGTTTGGGTTTGGCTATCTGTCGCAGCATAGTACAGCAGCACGGCGGCAGAATTTGGGTCGAAAGTGTTGTCTCACAAGGCTGCAGTTTCTATTTCACAGTGCCTGCACCGTTGGAAGGCGAAGGGGGAAAAAGTTTGGAGGTTTGAGATTGCTTTGATCAGATCTCGCGAAAGCTAACTTTCCTCGCCACGCACGCCGTTAGGATGATTTTGGGAGGGCTATATGTCAATTTTTATGTTCTCGGTTTAAGTAGGTAAGTGGCAAAATATAGCAACCGCCAATAAAATTAGGACGTTCTTAATTGCTGAAATCCTTAATTTTCTTCCTTCTTCCTTCTTCCTTCTTCCTTCTTCCTTATTCCTTCTTCCTTCTTCCTTCTTCCTTCAACATCTGCTATATCTGTGAAGAAACCGGGTTGATGAGGCAGCGTGCGTAAGTCCTCTTTTGGTTTACCAGAAAGAATTGGTTTAAAGCCCCAAGCCTGATCGGGAGAAATTAAAAGAAGACTATTCATTACTCCAATCCTCTTCCTTCCAGGTAGAGGTCGCTATCCCAGGTCAACTGTCAACTGTCAACTGTCAACTGTCAACTGTCAACTGTCAACTGTCAACTGTCAACTGTCAACTGAAGATGATTAATTTAAAATTAGAGTTTTAATTATGTCAGCAAAGCGCATTCTGGTCATCGATGATGAAAAAAACCTCTGCAGCGTGATTCAGGCTTGTCTGGAACATTTAGGCGGCTGGATTGTACTAAGCGCGCCCGACGGCAGCCAAGGATTGCTGTTAGCTGAAACTCAACTCCCTGACGCTATTCTGTTAGATGTGATGATGCCGGATATGGACGGACTTACTCTGTTTGGTTTGCTGCAAAACAATGTGGCTACTCGGGGGATTCCGGTGATTTTCCTGACGGCTAAGGTGCAGGCGATGGATTTGAGCGAATTTGCTGATTTGGGGGTAGCGGGGGTGATTGCCAAGCCTTTCGATCCTTTGAGTTTGGCACAGCAAGTGGCGGAAATTCTGGGTTGGGAACCGTTGCTTTAAACTGAGAGAAAATGCGATCGCGTCATTGGTTATACCCCTTCAAAAATATCTTGCTACAATTTTCAATCTTATACCTATTATTAAAAGTCGCATATCTCTATAATGACAAGGCATCCCCGTGTCCCTACATATGCTCACTTACCAATTTATGTGTAGCCTTATTTTTCCGAATTGGTATTACTTTAAACTCGGATTTCCTAGAAGTTGCAAAGATGATCTCAGGGAGTAGGGGTTTTTTGTTACCTAAAAAGCCGATCGGCTATCACCGTATTTCAAAGGCAGAATAACTCCTCCAGAAGTTACGCACACTTGCCTCAAGAACGGGTTTTTTTAACGCGAAATCACAGATGTAGCGAAGTTTTTTGGTAAAAACCCCCCGTTTCTGCCTGCTAATCCAAGATTTACGCAGGCTTCCCTCAGAAACCGGGTTTTTTAAGCCAGGAACACAGATGCAGCTAAGTTTTTTGGTAAAAAACCCGGGTTTCTACCTAACTGTTGTAATCTCTGCTTCGGCAAAAGTAGATTTATCAAAAAAAATGATGGTCTTCATAATTTCCTCATATTTTTTAGATAAAGTTTACTCGAAGCTCTGGATCTGAAGGTCGATCGCACTTTCAGCACCATTCCGCTGCCAAAGATCGAACCTGTTGTCAGGAGAGTTCGGGGCAGTGATGGTACTTTCGATTAACTGGTGCCCCAGCACAATCAACCTAAATAAGTCAGGATCTAGGCCCTGCATACCAAACAAACTGGATTTTTTAACCGGGAAAAACGGAGTTTCTGCGCCAGTCCTCTAAGTGTTGGCAGGATAACTCAATGCTACAAAAATTAATAACTGAAGATGTGATTCGCGCTCTCGAATAACACGCCAAAAATAAGTCGGTCGTTTGATCAAGAGCCAAACTCGCAATTGCCACTAACAGGCAAAGCCAAGTCTCAGTAAGTTTTTGAAAGAGTGTGGAGATTTTTTAAATGTCTGATCAGCTATCTTATAAAGGTAACAACCAGATTCTGTGCTATTACGCAAATGTTACCAACCTAGTTCAGGTGCTTCGGATTGGGAACATTCCTAATTGGTACTTTGAAAGAGTGATGTTTCCGGGACAGCGACTGATGTTTGAAGCTGCTGCAGAAGCAGTCTTAGAAATTCACACTGGTACGGTGGCAAGTGCTATTTTATCGGACAAGATTCCCTGCTACGTGCTGCGGGTTATAGAAGAGGTAAGTTCCGAGTTTGAGCTGGTGATTACCGAAGAACGATTGGCGGTATTAGCCGGTTAAAATTCATGAGAAATCAGACGAGATCGAGAACGACCACAAAAATATTAGTTAACGAGTGTTTGGGGACGGGGAAAATGCAGAAAAATATTGTCAATATTACCTTAGCTGTAGTCACAGAGGAAGTAGAAATTATCTTGGAGTCTTATCCGAAGCACCCCTACCAACAAGCTTTTTCGCCTTCGGGATTGCGACAAGATTTAATTGCTTATGTGCTCAGCCGAGTTCCTAATAGATATACTGCGATCGACTCCGGCGAGTCTGTGTCAAACCAAACAGTCCAGGTTCGCTGTTCTTCAGAGCAGTTGCTACACATAGAAAATTTGATTCATACTGGCATTCGCGACGTGCTGCACAGCTATCACAAGATAGATTACCACCTGCCTGAAGAAGTTAAATTTGATTCGAGAGTTGCTAGTTGGTTTTGATAGTTTCTCGTAAATGAGGGAGACGCCGAGATTCTCGGCACTCTCGGTTGGGCGAGGTGGAATTGTGTACTGACTCGATGGTTCAAGACTTTTGGTAATCGCAGCAGCAGTTGCACGGGCCATTGGGATTGACAGCACAGCGCAGAATTTCCGATCGAGCATTAAAGCGACAGCTAGCATCTCCGATAACCCAGATGCCGCTTACAAAAGTTCTTTCCGTCGGCGGTGTGGCCGACTGCACATACAGGGCAATTTTTTGCAGTCGGTAGCGGCCGGATTTGAGTTGATAGCGGTGGTGGCGTTCCAAGACAGCGTAGGTTTCTCCCTCTAAATCTAGATAGTTCCCCGGTTGTGGCGTCCAATCCAGCCGAATGCTACCTAAATATTGGCGGGGGTGAGAGAGAATCACCTCTACGGGTAAAGTATTTTGTTCCACTTGGCGGTGCGTTCGCGAACTGAACTAAAGGGGCAAATAGTTGCCTAAACCGACATTTTCTTCATCTAGAAAGATAACTTCTTCTAGAGAGAGTAATTTCGGTTGAGGCGCTCAACTTAACTATAGAACCTTTGGCGATCGGGGGATAGCCGACTAACCAACAGGGTAGGAAATACGCTTCAACTCGCTTTAGGTAAGTGACATACTCCTACGCCAACTGAGTACAGTATGGTGTAGGCTTCTCAGCGACTCCAGCTATTGCTTCGGACATTGACTGAGCTTTAAGAACGGGATGACCCACCGCCCTATTTTTTATATTGATAGCTGCATTGTGATGACGGTCAAGACTACATCCACAATGTGGGTAGTCGTGCCATCTTTCATGCAGCTTTTTTGGTACTTTTTCACCGCAACTAGAGCAATCTTGTGAAGTATTGTAGGCACTTACTGTGACTACCAACTTTCCCAGCATTTACGGCTTTATTTGTGAGAATCGACAGAAAGCTTGACCACCCAGCATCTAACACAGATTTAGCTAGTTTTGTACGAGCGAGTCCCTTAACATTCAAATCTTCAACTACAACAACATCATATTTTTTCAAAAGATTATTAGCAGTTTTGAAATGAAAGTCTTTACGTTTATCCGCTACTTTCTTGTGACATTTCCCCAGTTGTTTAACTGCTTTTTGCCTGCGGTTACTGCCTTTTTTACGACGCGAGACTCGCTTTTGAATAGTTCGCAGGCGCTTTTGAGCTTTGCGGTAATGTTGAGGAATTGCCACAGTCTCGTTTTCTGATGTTGTCAAGAAATCCTTCAGCCCAACATCAATTCCAACAATCTTTTGAGGATTGAAATCAGGTTTAATCTCAGGGACTGTTGAATCTTCCAAACTGAGAGTGACATAGTACCCGTCAGCTTTTTTGGTAATAGAGACGGTTTTGATTTTGAATCCCTTAGGTATTGAACGGTGTAAAACAACTTTAACTTTTCCGAACATCGGCAAGTTAATTAAGTTGTTTTGCAAGCAACCGTCTTTAACTTGAGGATAAGTAAACGTGCGGTAACGACTACGCGGTTTAAATCTCGGTCTACCGTTAAACTAAGCGATTCCCTCACGAGAACCGCTCGTCTTCAAAACCGGACGTGAGACTGTCGGGTAAGAGAGCATACGTCGCCGTATCTCCCTCGTCGGGTAAGGTTCGAGCGTCGCCGCTCTCCCCTCCCCTGAGAACGCAGCATGAGAGTTTCCAACTCACTGCGCTCA